>JBPCOE010000117.1:0-25013 GCA_051000605.1 Jatrophihabitans sp. | reverse complement strand
CTCTGCCCCTATCTTCCCCTCCCACCTCCTCCCCTTCCTCCCCTGTCGGCCGTTCGCTCCCCTCCCCCCCCCCCCCCCCCCCCCCCCCCCCACGTCGTTAGCTGCCGAGCTTGGCGAGCTCGCGCTCGACCATCGCCTCGTGCTCCTCCTCGATCTTTCGCGCCCGCTTCGGGCTCCACGGCCCTGCCAGCAGGAAGATCAGCGGGATGAACACGACCTCGCCACCGACGGCGATCCAGAAGTAGTTCCGCCACTGCTTCGGTGAATCGACTTGAGCCTTCTGGACCTTCCCCAACAAGGCGGCTTCCGTCGGTGAGATGTTCTTCGACAACGCAGTCAGGTCGGCGACTGCTGCCTGCACCTTCGCGCCGTTTGCTTGGACAACTTGAAGCTGCGCGACGGGGACCGTCGCGAGGTCCTGGAGCCGCTTGATCGCGTCGGCCGGGGAGATGTGCAGCGTGCTGACGATCTCACCCACTGCTTTGACCCCGGCCTGCTGGTCTTTCGGGTTGAGAACCAGCGCCATGATCGTTTGCGGGTCGACTGCCTGCGCGGCGGCAAGGGCCGGCCCGTGCGCCGCGCTCACCGTGGCCACCGTGGCGACGTCGGCCACCGGCACGCCGCTGATATCGCTGAGTGCCTTGACCTGAGCGGCCTTGTCGTTGGGATTCTTGCCGAGCGCAGCCGTCGTGGCCTTGTCAATCTTTTGTGCGGTGGCGATCTCCTTCGGGTGGGCAGCTGCGATCACCTGCGCCTCACCCCCTTGGTTGACGAGCGTCGAGACGGTGCTGATGACGGTCGGGACGAAGAACACCGACACCGCGATGACGATCCGGATCACGAGGCCCCAGACAGCCAGGCCCGTCGCCACGAGGGCCGGATTGCGCTTCTCGACTGTCTCGGTGAAGCTCGCCATCCACGGCGCGTAGGCCATGCCGAGGAAGACGCTGATCAGGACGAGCAGCACCACGAAGGTGGTGTAGCTGGTGTCCGGATGCGTCGCTCGGGTCGCGAAGATCGCCGTCACGACGATGGCACCCACCGCGCCGGCGATCATGAACGGCTTGCGCACGCGGACCTTGTCGGAGATGACGCCGACGATCAGTAGAGCGAGAGCGTTGAAGGCCCAGTTCCAGTTACCGAGTGAGTTGGCTTTGGACTGGCTGAATCCGAAGATCGTCTGGAAGTACACCGGGAAGAATCCGACAGCGATGTAATAGATGATCAAGAAAACGCTGATCGCGAATGCCGACCCGAGAATGTCGAGCTTGAGCATCTGCCGGAACGGTTTGGCCAGCGCAGCCTTGACGTCGATGCCCTTCGCCCGCGCCTCGATCAGCACGCGGTCGTTGGAGCTGACCATGAGCTGGTCGCGCAGCCCTGGCGCAAGTTCGCGCAGGAAGAGGAACGAGAGCCCGGCGACCACGAGGCCGACGATGCCCGCGGCGATGTACTGGTCGTGCCACGGTGTGGTGACGCTCGTGCTGCTGATCTGGATGCTGACGACGAGGCTGCCGAGCACCGGCCCGAGCGTCCAGAACCCCATCGCCGATGCCCGGCCGAGCTGGGGGCTGAAGTCGCGGATCAGCGCCGGTGTGGCGACGAGAATGACACCCTCGACGAGGCCGATCGCGCCGAACACGATCGCGAAGCCGACCTTGCTATCGGCCAGCGGAATGCCGACCAGGCACAGCAGCGCGACGACCAACAGCCCGATAGTGATGATGTTGACCCGGCCGTACTTGTCGGCGAACCCGCTGACGAACGACGCGACCGCGCCCAGTATGTAGCCGACGACCGCGATGTAGACGTAGTACTTGAAGGACATGTGATAGTCGACCAGGATGCCGTTCTTCCCGTTCGTGCCCGCAGCGACCGCGCCGGCCAGGTAGAACTGGTAGTACAGGACGATCGTCGCAAGCACGACGATGCCGAGGCTCAGATAACGCTGTGCGCCGCTCGGGTACCGGTCGAGCTCGGTACGTCGCTTGGGTCGCGTGCCGGTACTTGTCGTCGTCATCGGTCACCTGATCTGGCACCTGCGCCGGTGCCCTCGGCGTGCCCGTGCCACCTAGCTGTGACCCGGCCCACAACGAAGGTATATAGGGCGTTCATTGTCAGGTCAACGATCCGCGCGGAGCACTGCGCAAATCGTTGTGCATGCGACGCGGCCAGCCCAGGACTAGAGCGTGGCGATGTCGGCCTGCTTGGCGCGGACGGCCTCCGCGGCCTGCTTCAGCCCGGCGAGCTCGGAGTCGGTGAGATCGCGCTCGACGACTTTCTTCACGCCGTCGCGCCCGATCTCGGCCTCGACGCCGAGGTAGACGCCGTCGATGCCGTACTCGCCGTCGACCCAAGCGCATACCGGGATGACCTGGCCGGAGTCCTCCATGACCGCCTTCGCCATCCGGGCCGCCGCTGCGGACGGCGCGTAGTACGCCGAACCGGTCTTGAGCAGGGCCACGACCTCGGCGCCGCCGTTACGGGTGCGGGTGACGAGCTCTTCGATCTTGTCGGCGTCCATGACGTCGGCCAGCGGCTTGCCGTCCACGAAACACGCGGACGGGACGGGCACCATCGTGTCGCCGTGCGAGCCGAGGGTCAGCGTCTGGACGGACTTGACCGGCACGCCGAGCGTTGTGGCGACATTGTTGGTGAACCGTGCGGTGTCGAGCACGCCGGCCTGGCCGAACACCCGGTTCTTCGGGAACTGCGAGGCGAGCTGCGCCAGCGCAGTCATCTCGTCCAGCGGGTTCGACACGATGATGATGACGGCGTTCGGCGAGTGCTTGGCGATGTTCTCCGCGACGCCGCGGACGATGCCGGCGTTGACCTCGAGAAGATCCATGCGGCTCATGCCGGGTTTGCGTGGGAGACCCGCGGTGACGACGACGACGTCCGAACCCGCAGTGGCCTCGTAGCCGCCGCCCTCCGGCGTGGTCGTGGCCCCGACGACGGTGGTCTCGAAGCCCTCGACGGGACGCGCCTGGTTCAGGTCGAGCGCGAGGCCCTCGGGCTTGCCCTCGACGATGTCGGTCAGCACGACGGTCTCGAAGACGTCGTACTCGGCGAGGCGCTGCGCGGTCGTCGAACCGTAGAAACCGGCTCCGACGACGGTGACCTTCCCGCGGCGGTTGTCGGACATTCGAATCTCCTCCTGAGGAGTCTGAGACGGTCGGTCTTCCTCCGTCCGCAGGCTAGCCCGGCGCCGGCTCAGCGACGCAGGCGGATGTCGGCGGCGAGGATCAGGCCACCGAAGATCAGGTAGCACAAGGCATCCGCCCAGCGGCTGCGGACGGCCAGAAAGCCGACGGCGCTCGTTGGCAGGGCCAGCCGGGCGAGGCCGCCGGCGAGGACGACCACCGACATGGCCGCGGTACCACGCACCCAGTGCCCTGGCTCGGCCACCAGGTACAGAAACGATGCCGCCAGCCCCGCGAGAACGATCAGAAAAGCCGCTTGCTCTCGGACCCAGAGCATTGCCCGCGCTGATCGCCCCGGCACGTCACGCCCGTTCTGCGAGGATCCGCTCGGCCGCCACGACGACGTTGGTCAACAGCATCGCGCGGGTCATCGGCCCCACCCCACCCGGGTTCGGGCTCAGCCACCCGGCGACCTCGGCGACGTCCGCGGCGACGTCGCCGGCGATCTTGCGGTTGACCCGGCTGACGCCCGCGTCGAGGACGACCGCGCCGGGCTTGACGATGTCGGCGGTGATGAGCGACGGCGACCCGGCCGCGGCCACGACGATGTCTGCGCTGCGCACGTGCGCCGCGAGATCTTTCGTCCCCGTGTGGCAGATCGTCACGGTCGCGTTCTCCGAACGACGGGTCAGCATCAGCGACAGCGGGCGGCCCACCGTGATCCCGCGGCCCACCACGACCACGTCCGCGCCAGCGATCGGAACGTCGAAGCGGCGCAGCAATTCGATGATGCCGGTCGGCGTGCAGGGCAGCGGCGCAGGTTTGCCGAGCACGAGCCAGCCGAGATTCGTCGGGTGCAGGCCGTCGACGTCCTTTTCCGGGTCGACCGCGGCCAGGATGTCGAATTCGTTGAGCCCGGTCGGCTGCTGGACGAGGAAGGCCGTGCACGAGGGGTCGGCGTTGAGTTGAGCGACGATCGCCTGGACATCGGCCTGCGTCGCCGTCGCCGGCAGGTCGTGCCGGATGCTCGCGACGCCGATCTGCGCGCAGTCCTTGTGCTTGGCGTTGACGTACCACTGGCTGCCGGGATCGTCGCCGACCAGCACCGTGCCGAGCCCCGGTTGCACGCCGTGCCGGGCGAGAGCGGCGACGCGATCGGCGAGCTCGGACTTGATCGTCGCGAGAGTCGCCGAACCGTCGAGAACTTGTGCACCCACGCCACGTGATGATGCCAGCCGTAGCAGGGTGGCCCCACAGCTGGTAGCCCTAGTGCGCGAAGTGGCGCGTCCCGGTGAAGTAGAGCGCGACCCCGGCCCGCGCGGCCGCGGCGGTCGTGTCGTCGTCGCGAATCGACCCGCCGGGCTCGACGATGGCCCGCACGCCCGCCTCGATGAGCACAGCGGGGCCGTCGTCGAAGGGGAAGAACGCGTCCGACGCCGCCACTGAGCCGGCCGCCCGGTCACCCGCGCGCGCGACCGCAAGCTTGCACGAATCGACCCGGTTGACCTGGCCCATCCCGACCCCGACGGTCGCGCCGTCGGCGGCGAGCAGGATCGCGTTGGACTTGGCGGCCCGCACCGCGCGCCAGGCGAAGGCCAGGTCGGCGAGCGTCTTCTCGTCCACGGCCTCGCCTGCGGCCAGCGTCCAGTTGGCCGGATCGTCGCCGGGGGCGTCGATCCGGTCGGCGGTCTGCAGTAGCAGGCCACCCGAGATCGGCCGGCGCTCGACGGCTGCCCTGCCGGGCTTGGCGATGAGCAGGCGGGTGTTCTTGCGCTTGGACAGCCGTTCGAGGGCGTCGGGTTCGTAGGACGGCGCGATGATCACCTCGGTGAGCACCTTGGCGATCTGTTCTGCGAACTGGTTAGTGATCGGACCGTTGGCCGCGATGACGCCGCCGTATGCACTGCCGGGGTCACACGCGTGAGCTTTGGCGTGGGCGTCAGCAATGTCCGTGCCGAGTGCGATGCCGCAGGGGTTGGCGTGCTTGATGATCGCGACGCACGGCTCGCTGAAGTCGTAGGCGGCCCGCCAGGCTGCGTCCGCGTCGACGTAGTTGTTGTAGCTCATCGCGGCGCCCGACAGTTGCTCGGCGTGAGCAAGGCCGGTGTCGTCACCGGGCGTGATGTAGAGCGCCGCCTTCTGGTGCGGGTTCTCGCCGTAGCGCAGGACGGCCGCGCGTTCGTAGTTTGCCGCTACCCAACCGGGGAAGCCGCTGGACTGCCCGTCGATCTCGTCGTCCGGGGCCACCACGTTGCCGAGCCAGGACGCCACGCCGATGTCGTAGGTGGCGGTGTGCCGGAATGCCTCGAGCGCGAGCCGCTGCCGGGCGGTGAGGTCGAAACCGCCGTCGCGCACCGCGGCCAGGACGTCCGGGTACCGCCTGGGATCGGTGACGACCGCGATCGAGCCGTGGTTCTTGGCGCTGGCGCGGACCATCGCGGGGCCGCCGATGTCGATCTGCTCGATGACCTCAGGATGGGACGCGCCGCTCGCGACCGTCTCGGCGAACGGGTACAGGTTCGAGACGAGCAGCTGGAATGCCGCGATGCCGAGACCCTCGATCGTCTCGAGGTGCGACGGGTCGTTCTGGTCGGCAAGCAGCCCGGCGTGCACATGCGGGTGCAGGGTCTTGACGCGTCCGCCGAGGATCTCAGGGAAGCCGGTGACGTCGTCGACCGCGGTCACGGGAACGCCGGCGTCGCGGATGCGCGCGGCGGTCGAGCCCGTCGAGACGATCTCGACGCCGGCCGCGTGCAGCCCGCGCGCGAGATCCTCGAGCCCGGTCTTGTCGTACACGCTGATCAGGGCGCGCCGGACGGCGATCTTGCTCATGCGAAATCCTCCACGGTCAGTTTCTTGATCGTCTCGACGTACAGGGGTTTCTCGGCCGCTTGCACGCGGGCCCGCAACGAATCCTCGTCGTCGCCCGGTTCGACGCCGACGGCGGCCTGGGCGATCACCGGCCCGGTGTCGACGCCCTCGTCGACCCAGTGCACCGTGACGCCGGTCGTGCTCGCGCCCGCGGCCAACGCATCGCGGATCGCGTGCGCCCCAGGGAACGCAGGTGACAGCGCGGGATGCGTGTTGACGATGCGGAACCGGTGCACGATCTCGGGCGCAAGCAGCTTCATGAACCCGGCCAGGACCACGAGGTCGGGCTGGTAGGACGCGATCGAGTCGGCGAGCGCGCTGCTCCAGGCGGCCCGGTCGCGGTAGTCACGCAGCCGGTGGGCGAACGTCGGCACTCCGGCGTCGGCGGCACGGGTCATCGCGGGACAGTGCGGTACATCGGTGCCCGCTGCGACAATCTGCGGGCGGAGGTCAGGATCGTCGAGCATGGCCTGCAGGGTGGTGCCGCTCCCGGAGGCCAGGACGACGAGGCGTGGCACGCAGGGCACATTACCCGGCGAGCTTGCCGCCGCCTTCGGCGTCCTTCTGGTCGGGTTCGTTGAGCTCTTCGCGGTCGTCGCGGTCGTCGGGGTCGTCGAGTTCGTCAAGCTCGTCGGGGTCGTCGGGGTCGTCGGGGTCGTCGGGGTCGTCGGGGTCGTCGGGGTCGTCGGGGTCGGGGTCCTGGTCGGGTCGCTCATCGGCTGTCACGGCGGTGCGGACGGCGGACAGCGTCGCGCGGAGCAGGCCGACCTGCTCGTCGGGCGCTTCGGCACAGCTGTCCTGCACCGCGACGCCGTCCGCTGCGCCGTCGTCGCGCGCGCGAAGGATCCGCATACCCGCGCCCGCGCCGATGAGGACGGCAGCCACGATGCCCACGCCGAGCGCGATGGCCAGCCCGAACTGCCAGGGCGACGCGCCGACGGCGTGCAGGCGTCCGCTCCCGATGGCTCCGCCGCCCAGCCAAGCGATGATCGCGCCGAGCACGGCCGCGCCGGCGATCGCGTACCCGACGTCCAACCAGATCGTCTTCTGCCCGCCCGCGCGGCGAGCCAGGAGGACCACGCAACACCCGGCCACGATCGGGGTGGCCACGGCGAGCAGCCAGGTGAGCAGGTTCGCGCCGTCGCCGTCGGGCAGCGCACCGAGGATCGGGAATGCGGGCACCACGCCGTGCGTGCTCGAGGTCAGCCCGACGGCGGTGCCACTACCGACAGCGAAGCCGGATCCGGACAGGTAGCCGGCGCCCGCGATCACCGCGTTCGGAACGGCCAGGACGCCGAGCAGGAGCACGGGGATGCCGGACCAGCCGCCACCGACCTCACGGGACAACGCGGTCACCCGGTCGTGGTGGACGGCGACCGACGCCGCGACGAGCAAGGCGCCCGCAGCGAGGTAGACGGCCAGGATCACGACGACGATGCGGGCGAGCGGGCCGGCCCACGGCGGAACGGCCGCGGCCACCGCTTGGCGAAGAGCGCACGCCCGTACGAAGGCGACCCCGCCCGTGGCGAGGAAGAGGATGAACGCCGCGAACAGGGTCGGGGCGGTCGCGACGCTGCTCGTGCCGAGCGTCGCGGTTGCGGCGAGCAGGGCGCACACCACCGCGAACGTGCCTGCCTGCAGCGCTGCAGCCTTGACCAGACGCGCCGGATCGTCCTCGTCGAGGTCGTCTGCGGTGCCGGCGAGCGCAGCGCCGGCGCGCCACGCGAGCAGGCCGGTGAGGACCGTCAGGCCGAGTGGGACGAACGCCGCGGGCACATCATCGACCGTGATGCCGGCATGCAGGGACGCGAGGAAGGTGAGCAGACCCGCGCGGATCGCCGATGCGGTGCTGCCGTTCTCCCCGGCTGCCGGCAGCCAGACAACGGCCGCGACGGCGATCGCGATCATCGCGCCGACGAGCGCGGTGGCGAGACCGGTCCAGATCGCGGAGAGCCACAACGACCGTTCCGCACCGCGTTCGGGACCGCGTGCGGTGGAGCGGTTCGCGGGCATCGTCTCAGGCTCGCAAACCCCATCCCGGATCGGGCGCAGACGCGCCGACGCCGGGACGCTTGTCGCGTCCCGGCGTCGGTCGAGGATGTTCCGTGTGCTCGAGGCTACTGTCCATATCCCGGCGGCGGCCCCTGCTGGGGAGCTGGTGGCGGGTTCTGCGGCGGGTTCTGCCCGTAGCCGGGCGGCGGACCTTGCGGGGCACCCTGCTGCGGGTTCTGCCCATAGCCGGGCGGCGGCCCGGACGGCTGATTCTGCCCCGGGTTGTGCTGGGGATTCTGCGCGTACCCGGGCGGCGGCCCTTGTGGAGCCTGCGGCTGGCCGTAACCGCCCGGCTGGCCCTGCGGCCCGTGCTGACCGGGGTAGCCGCCGGGGCCCTGCTGACCCGCGGGTTGCCACTGGTTCTGGTGCGACGCGCCCTTCGACGGCGCGGACATCTTTCCACTCGCGATCAGCCATGCATATATGAGCACGGCGGCCTGGAGGATCGTGGTGATCAGCGTGAGGATGAGACCGATCTTCGCGCTCTGGCCGTCAGGCACGCTGACGAGCAGTCCGAACACGGCAAGCAGGGCGGCCAGCGCCGCCGCGGCCGGACCCAGCGAACCTAGCTTCTTCTCGAAGCCGTCGCCGGCCGCCCACAATCCGGCCAGGATGGTGAGGCCGATGACGCCAGCGGCCACGCCCGACTGGTACCCGGTGATCGTTTGCGAGCCGCCGCTGTCGTTGCCGTACCAATCGAGGAAGCCCCAGATGAAGCCGAGGATACCGAGCGCGCCGGCGGCGTAACCCAGGATTGGTTGCATCTGCTGCTGGCTCTGCGCGGGGCGGCCTGGCGCGGAAGGGCCGGGCGTAGTAGTAGGGGGGCCGTAGCCGGACATCGGTACCAACCTCAGGTGTCGACGATGAGTTGACTCACCTTAACGTGCTCGGGAACCCCGACCAAGGGTCGGGTCAGGGGGCCCGGTTCACCGACCAGGGCCGGGCGGCGTCTCGTAGCCGGCCGGCGGTGCCTGCGGGGGCGGTGCCTGCGGTGCCTGCGGCTGGCCGTATCCCGACGGCGGGGCCTGCGGGTCCGACGGCTGGCCGTATCCCGACGGCGGGGCCTGCGGGTCCGACGGCTGGCCGTAGCCACCTTGCCCGGGCGTGGGCCCGGAGCCGCCCGCTCCCGAACCGTGGCCGCCGAGGTTCGCGAGGCCGCCACCGGCCCGCTGGAAGGCGAGGAACGCGGCGACAGTGCCCAGGATGATCGCGATGAGCGTCACCCAGTAGCCGACGCCGTGTCCGATCGCTGCCTGAACGGTGCAGCTGGTGCCCGGGACGACCGCCTTCTTGCCGCTGGTGTCCTCTGGGTCTACGACGAGGGCCAGCAGGGTGGAGATGACGCCGAGAGCGAACGCACCGACCGCGACGAGGCGAATCGGAAACGGCATCCGCACCTGGGGCGCGAAGATCGCGGCGGCGATGACCAGCGCGGCGAGCAGCGCCAGGATGACGCCCAGCCAGCCGAAGACCCCGTGCCACGCGCTCTCGGTGTTGTTGGAGAGCGCGTTGACATTCTTGTTCACCGCGTTCTTGACCGCCGACGAGCACGTGCCCGAGAAGTCCACGTTGGCGGTGTAGTAGGAGATGAACGAGAAGATGAACGCGATCACCGCAAGGCCCATCGCGGCCCAGTCGAGGGGGTTGACCGTAGCGAGGTTGACGCTGTTGGGCCCACCGGCTCCGGCCGGACCGCCGTAACCACCAGGCTGGCCGGCGCCACCCTGCGGGGGCTGCCCGTACCCGCCGCCCTGCGGGGCTCCGTAGCCGCCGCTCGGGGGGCCGGGCGGTGGGTTGCCAGGCGGGTCGTAGGTCATTGCACCAAATCCTCTCGCAGGCACCACGCCGGACGATCAGCGTTTCCCAGACACTAGGCCATCCGCTTCCTTCCGACCGGCAGCCAGCGCGTCGGGGCTCGTTACCGCGGCGGTCCGTAGGTGGGTGGCGGAGGCGGGTTCTGACCCGGACCGGGCGACGGCGGTCTGCTCGCACCGCCCGAGATTCCGTCCTGCGGCCCGTACCCACCGATGTTCGGGACCCTGCCGCCCAGGCCACCGGGCAGCTGGCCGCCGGTGGCTTGCAGTCGCATCAGCGACAGGACGAGGCCGACCAGGATGACAATCAGGCTGACCCAGAACCCGAAGCCGTGATTGAGGCTGAGGTCGACGTTCCGGCCGAGCACACCACCCGAATCGCCCGGCGTGACGAAGATGCCGATGATCTCGAAAACGGTCGCCGCGGCAAACAGGCCGAGGCCGGCGAGGCGGTTCGCAACTGGCAGCCTCACGTGTGGCGCGAAGAGCCCGAGCGCGACGGCTGCGGCGCCCGCGACAGCGAAGACCATCGCGAACCAGGAGAAGAAGCCGCCGCCGATGACGTCGTGCCACGCGCTGTAGGTCCCCAGGGTGTCGACAGTGGTCGAGTGTCCGCCGGCCGTGACGTCCGCACCGTCATAGAAGGCTATGAACGAGAAGAGGAACGCGAGCACGCCGGCGCCGACGATGGCCCAATCGAGCGGATTGACGGCCTTCGGGTCGAAGTTGGCCGGCGTGCCCTCGGGTGGCGGACCCCAACCGCCGGCAGGCGGCGGCGGGCTCCCACTGGGCGGCGGCGGGGGCGGCGGTTGGAACGTCATTGCGTTCTCCTCATTCGGATACGGGAACTCTCAGGAAAGTAGCCCCCGCGACGGCGATGCGGAACAACATCGACCCGATCGTGCACTGTGCGTCCGACTAGAAGCGGCGATCGCCGTCGAAAACGCCCAGTACGGGCGGGTTTGGACAGCGACGGGACGTCGCTCAGCCCGCGAGGATCTCGCGCATCAGCTGGGCGGTCTCACTCGGCGTCCTGCCGACGCGCACGCCGGCCGCTTCGAGTGCTTCCTTCTTTGCTTGGGCGGTGCCCGAGCTGCCGGATACGATCGCGCCCGCGTGACCCATCGTCTTGCCCTCGGGCGCCGTGAAGCCCGCGACGTACCCGACGACCGGCTTGGTGACACTGGCCTTGACGTAGGCGGCGGCACGCTCCTCGGCGTCGCCGCCGATCTCGCCGATCATGACGATCGCGTCGGTGTCCGGGTCATTCTGGAAGGCCGCCAGGCAGTCGATGTGCGTCGTGCCGATGATTGGGTCGCCACCGATACCGACGCACGTCGAGAAGCCGAAGTCCCGCAGCTCGAACATCATCTGGTAGGTCAGCGTGCCGGACTTGGATACGAGGCCGACGCGCCCGGACTTGGTGATGTCGGCGGGGATGATGCCGGCGTTGGACTTGCCGGGGCTGATCACGCCGGGACAGTTCGGGCCGATGATGCGGGTAGCCGGTGGCCGCGTGTGACCAGCGCCGTCAGTTCGGCTTCCCTGCGCGTAGGCCCAGAAGGCGGCACTGTCGTGCACCGGCACCCCCTCGGTGATCACGACGGCGAGCGGGATCTCGGCGTCGATCGCCTCGATCACGGAGTCCTTGGTGAACGCAGGCGGCACGAAGCCGACCGTGACATTCGCGCCGGTCTCACCCATCGCCTCGGCCACGCTGGCGAACACCGGCAGCACTGTGCCGTCGAAATCGACGCTCGTGCCGGCCTTGCGAGCGTTGACGCCCCCCACGACCTGGGCGCCGGAGGCGAGCATGCGACGCGTGTGCTTGCTACCTTCACCGCCGGTGATGCCCTGCACGATGATCTTGCTGTTCTCGTCCAAGAAGATGCTCATGAGGTGCTCCCACCGTCCCCGTTCGCTGTTGTCGCAGCGGAAGCCAACTCGGCAGCCTTGTCGGCAGCGGCGTCCATGGTGTCGACGAGCGTCACCAAGGGGTGCGCGGCCTCGGACAGGATCCGGCGTCCCTCATCGACGTTGTTGCCGTCGAGGCGCACCACCAGCGGCTTGTTCGCATCCTCTCCCAGCATGCTCAGCGCGGTGACAATGCCATTGGCCACGGCGTCACAGGACGTGATGCCGCCGAACACGTTGACGAACACCGAACGCACGGACGGGTCGTTCAGAATGATGTCGAGGCCATTGGCCATGACCTCGGCACTCGCGCCCCCGCCGATGTCGAGAAAGTTCGCCGGCCGCACGTTGCCGTGCTTCTCGCCCGCGTAGGCCACGACGTCCAGTGTCGACATGACCAGGCCCGCGCCGTTGCCGATGATGCCGACCTCGCCGTCGAGCTTGACGTAGTTGAGGTGCTTCTCCTTGGCCTTCGCCTCGAGCGGGTCGGCGGCGGCGGTGTCCTCGAGCGCGGCGTTGCCGGGCTGGCGGAAGTCGGCGTTCTCGTCCAGGGTCACCTTGCCGTCGAGGGCGACCACACTGCCGTCACCAACCTTCGCGAGCGGGTTCACCTCGACGAGCGTCGCGTCCTGCTCGACAAAGGTCTTCCAGAGCTTGACGAGGACGTCCGCGACCGGGTCTATCAGATCGGCGGGGAACTTCGCGGCCGTCGCGATCTCCCGGGCCTTGGCCTCGTCGACTCCCTTGATCGCGTCGACCGGCACCTTGGCCAGCGCGTCAGGACGCTCGACCGCGAGCTGCTCGATCTCCATGCCACCTTCGTAGGACGCCATCGCCAGGAACGTGCGGTTCGTCCGGTCGAGCAAGAAGGAGACGTAATACTCCTGCTTGATGTCTGCTCCCGGGTCGATCAGGACGCGGTGCACGGTGTGACCCTTGATGTCCATCCCGAGGATCTGCTCGGCGTTGGCCTTGGCGTCCTGCGGGATCTTCGCGACCTTCACACCGCCGGCCTTGCCGCGGCCGCCGACCTTGACCTGGGCCTTGACGACGGTGACCCCGCCGATCCGCGTGGCGATCGCCTCGGCGTCCTCGGGAGTGGTGGCGACCTCGCCCAGGCTCACCGGTACCCCGTGCTCCTTGAAGAGCTGTTTGGCTTGGTACTCGAACAGATCCACGCTTACACGTCCTCATCGAATGACTGTTTGGTTGTGGTCGACCAGCGCGTAGACACTAGCGATTCACGCGCTGTCGACAGCGTCGGGCGTCACGTTCTCGCGTACCCAGGCCACGATGTCGTCCATCGTCGCGCCGGGCGTGAAGATCTTCGCCACACCCAGCTCGGTGAGTTCGGGGATGTCCGCGTCGGGCACGATCCCGCCGCCGAAGAGCACGACGTCGGCGGCGTCGTTCTGTTCGAGCAGTTCGACGACCCGCTTGAACAAGGTCATGTGCGCGCCCGAAAGCACCGACAACCCGACCGCGTCGGCGTCCTCCTGGATCACCGTCTGGACGATCTGCTCCGGGGTCTGATGAAGGCCGGTGTAGACGACCTCCATGCCGGCGTCGCGCAGGGCGCGGGCGATGACTTTGGCGCCCCGATCGTGTCCGTCGAGGCCGGGTTTGGCGATGACGATGCGAAGGCGGTCTGCGCTGGATGGCACAGCGGCGAGCGTATCGCTACTCATTTCTATGTCAGGACCGCGCTCGCTACAGCGCCCGCGACGGGACGAGCCAAAGAACTCCGCCATGCGCGCCGAAGAGCTGGGAATCAGCGGCGTCAGCGAAGGCGGCGGTGACCTGGCCGACGTAGTTGCGATTTCTCGGGAAGGTCGTGTCGTCGGTGTAGATGAGTTGTGGGACGCGCTGACCGAGGGCGATACGGCGTCGTCGCAGCGGTTCGAAGTCGATGATGTTGTTGGTCACCAGGACTCTGTCCTGCTCCAGGGCGGCCGCGAGCAGGGTCTCGTCGTCCTGCGAACGTAGAAGCTTGTCCTCGACCACGCACACGCAGTCGATGCCGCTGCGGCGCAGCAGGTTCCCGATTTGAGGCGAGAACATCTCGTCCAACATCAAGCGGTCCGGCTGTGCGGGCACGCCGACACGACTAGTCACCGCGCGAGCAGGCCGTGCTCGCGTTCCCAGCGCTGTCTGGCCTGCGTCTCCTCCTGCTCGGCTCGTGCGATCATCACATCGATTTCGGCGGCAAACCCCGCCCAGTAGGTGATCGCGGCTTGGACCAGATGCGGCTCCACTCCGGAACTGTCCGATACGAGCGCCAGCACCTCGTCGGCATCGAAGGACGGTTCAGCGTGCCGCGCCGACCGCACGGCACGGATCACCTGCCAGACGTCCGGGCCACCGACCAAGCGGGCTCTACGACCTGCCGGGCCATCCCGAAAAGTGATCAACGGATGGTCCTGGCTGCGCAGCGCTTCGTCCACGAGACGATTACTGGCCGCCGAGACCGACGTTCCCGGACGTGCTGCGACGTAGGCGTTGAGCCGGCTCAATACGGCAGGGTCGAACCGGACAGATGACGGACCAGTGCTCATACCTACAATGTAGGTGGTTGTATACCGCAGGTCGAGTCCGTTTGAGACGGCTCGACTTCGGTGATCCCGTCGGCGGAGTGATCCGCCCGTTCCTCGAGGTCAGACTTCACAAGCGTTCGGTTGCGTTAATGCCCGGCTCGAATTGGATGACCATTCCAATCGGGTGAGACAGGTCGATGACGACCTTTGCATCGAGCGCTTGACACAGCCTCAGTAGCGTGTCCAGTCGGGGATTCAGCGGTGTCCGTTTGGTGCGATCTGACAAGCCGCTCTCGATGTTCTGCAGATGCGGGCGGCTGATCCCGACTGCTTCGGCGAGCTTGTCCTGGGGCAAGCCTCTGGCCTTGCGCAACGTCGCAATCTGCACCCCAAAAGCGACCGGGTCGAACAGCTTCGGCTCGGTTGCATCGTGCGGCACGCCTCAGCGTCAAGCGCTCGCATGCGTGAGGTCTGCAATGTATACATTGCTTTGTGCTTGATCGGGAGTCGCGGTGAACGCCGCGCAAACGCCGACAAGCCCGATCGTCAACCGGCCCTACGACATTCCCGAGCGTCATTTCGAGATCGGACCGCACGGCCCGACCGGGGTGATCAAGGATGGCCGACGGCCGAGCGAGTCGTTCATTCCGATCGCGGCGTCGCGCAAGGGCCGCGACGGCGCCGTCCAAACAGCTCTCGACTTCGACGTCACCGGCGAACGTCGCGAGCGCAACGAACTCGTCAACGAGCTGCGCCGTGACGTCGCGAAATGGCGCGCGGCCGACTACGACCGCGCCACTGCGATCAGCAAGAAACTCCTGCGTCACTGGGCCGACGAAACCCGCGAGAATCGCGTCCTGTTCTGCCAACGCGAGGCGGCGGAGACGGCGATCTTCCTGGCCGAGGTCGCGGGTCGGCACGGCTACGCTGACTGGCGCCGGCGTCTCGACGAGCCGAACGCCGAACACAACTCGGGACTGCCGCGCGTCGCGCTCAAGATGGCGACGGGCGCCGGAAAGACTGTCGTCATGGCGATGCTCATCGCCTGGCAGACCGCGAACAAGGTCCAGACTCCAAGAGACGCGCGCTTCGCGAAGCGGTTCCTGATCGTCACACCCGGCATCACAATCCGCGATCGACTGCGCGTGCTGCAACCCGGCAGCGAGGGCAACTACTACGCCGAACGCGATCTTGTTCCGTCCGATCTCGAAGGCGCCATCAAGCAGGCGCAGATCGTCATTACGAACTACCACTCGTTCCAGCTCAAGGACGCGAAGGAAATCCGCGGCGTCAACGGCAACACGCGCAAGATCCTGCTGGCCGGTAAGAAGGCCGACCCGTTCCGCGAGACCCCGGACGCGATGGTGTCGCGCGTCCTGCGCGAATTCGTCAGCAGCAAAGAACAGGTCGTCGTCTTCAACGACGAAGCGCACCACTGCTATCAGGACAAGCCGATCGGCGCGACCCTGTCAAAGGACCAGCAGGACGCCAACGCCAGCGCTCGCCAATGGTTCAAGGGACTGCAAGCCGTTCACAAACGCCTGGGAATCAAGACCGTCTACGACCTGTCCGCGACGCCGTTTTATCTCGGCGGCTCCGGCTACAACCAGGGCTACATCTTCCCGTGGGTGGTCAGCGACTTCTCGCTGATGGACGCCATCGAGTCCGGCATCGTCAAGATCCCCCGCACCCCGGTGGATGACGACGCCACCGGCGATCTCGTCACTTACCTGCGGCTTTGGGAGTACATCGGCAGCGAGCTACCCAAGCGCAAACAGCCCGTCGAGGGAACGTGGATCCCGCCGAAGGAACTCGAAGGCGCGCTGCACAGTCTCTACCGCAGCTACCGGCGGTCCTTCGGGCACTGGGAACGGACGCTCGCGCAGCACGGTGAGCCGCCGCCGGTGTTCATCGTCGTCTGCCCGAACACGGTCGTCTCGAAGCTCGTCTACGACTACATCGCCGGTGACACACCGAAACCAGGCGCGCTCGAGCTGTTCAGCAACATCGCGAAGGGCGCGGCGCTGACCCGTCCGAAGACCATCCTGGTCGACTCCGTCCAGCTCGAATCCGGCGACGCGATGAAGGCCGATTTCAAGCAGGCGGCAGCGACCGAGATCGACGCGTTCAAAGCCGACTTCCGTCGCCGCAACCCAGGGGTGGACGCAGAGAAGCTGACCGACGAGGACCTGCTGCGCGAGGTCATGAACACCGTCGGCAAGGCCGGCAAGCTCGGCGGTGACGTCCGCTGCGTCGTCAGCGTCGCGATGCTCACCGAAGGCTGGGACGCGAACACCGTTACGCACATCCTCGGCATCCGCGCGTTCGGCAGCCAGCTGCTGTGCGAGCAGGTCGTCGGCCGCGGGTTGCGGCGCCGCTCCTACGCGGTCGACGAGAACGGCTTCTTCGAGCCGGAGTACGCGAACGTCTACGGCATCCCGTTCGCGTTCATCCCGAGCGACCGCGCCGCCAAGGAAGCACTGCCGAGGTCGCCCGCGGTCATGGTCGAGTCGGTCCCCGGGCGCGAGCACCTGTGCATCGAGTTCCCGAAGCTCGAGGGTTACCGCGTCGAGGTTCCCGACGAGCCGTTGATCTTCGACGCGGCGCACGCCGACCGGTTCGCGATCGGGCCGTCCACCGTGCCGATCCGTACCGAGGTCGAAGGCGTTGTCGGCGCAACCGAGCAGATCACCGACGACCCGTCGCGTTATCGTCCGCAGCAGGTTGCGTACACGCTCGCGCGGCGCGTGCTGCACTCCTACCTGACCGCGCTCGGTGACGATCCGCGGCCTTGGCTGTTCCCCCAGCTTGTCGCGATCTGCCGCGATTGGTTGGACGGCTGCGTCGATCTTGCCGACGGCTACTCGGTCGGCCATCTCATGGCCGCGACCGAGCGCCAGGCCGAGGCGGCCGAGGCCGTGTACAACGCAATCACCCGCATCGACGGTGGCCGCGAGCGGCTACGACCAATGATCCGCCGCTTCGAGCCGACCGGCTCGACCGCCGACGTCTCGTTCGCCACCCGCAAGGTCGTCGAGGCCACGGAGAAGTCGGAGATCAACTACGTCACCTTGGACGGGATCGGCGGCAACACCTGGGAACAGTTGCTCGCCGGTGCGTGCGAGCGCGACCCCCGCGTGGCCGCTTTCGCTAAAAACGATCACCTTGGTTTCGTCGTCCCGTACATACACAAGGGACGGACGCACGCCTACTTGCCCGACTTCCTGATCCGGCTCGTCCAGCGGCCGGACGACGTTGTCCGCACGCTGATCGTCGAGGTGTCCGGCGGCCAGAAGAGCCCCGGCCCGACGCAGGCGAAGGCGCGCACCGCGCGCGACCAATGGTGCGTGGCCGTCAACAACCACGGCGACTTCGGGCGCTGGGGCTACATCGAGATCACGTCGATGAATAGCGTGCGCCAACAGCTCGCCTCGGCCATCGACCTGCTCTACGCTGACGCCCCGATCGCCGGCGACCCGGCGCTGCTGGACTACGCGGACGCCGACCGTGCCGCCTCGTAAACGCGCGCCGACCGTTCCGACGCCGGTTGAGGCGATCTCGCACCAGGACAAGCGCACCAACAATCCGACCGCCGACGCGGCCGAGGTGTACGGCTTCGATCCCCCGCCCGAGCAGGTGCGCTACGCGCGCGACCCCACGCTCGACCCGCAGCTCGTCTGGCGCGGCAAGGACGCCTCGGACTCCACCGATCTGCTCGCGGACGCACCGCCGATCTACCAACAGGAGAAGATCGATCCGCGAGTGCTAGTCGAGAACCTGCGCCGTACCGCCGGTGCGGGTTCCGCCGAGCCGGAGCTCACGCTTTTCGAGACTTTCGACGGCTTGGACGAGTTGGACCTCGTTGAGTTCTACGAGCACCAGGCCAACTGGTCGAACCGGATGATCCTCGGCGACTCGCTGCAGGTTATGGCCTCGCTCGCCGAGCGCGAATCGCTGCGCGGGCGGGTGCAGATGATCTACCTGGACCCGCCGTACGGGATAAAGTTTGGTTCGAACTGGCAGTCGCGGGTCGGCAAGCGTGACGTCAAGGACGGCAAGCTCGAGGACGCCGCCCGCGAGGCCGAGCAGATCAAGGCGTTCCGTGACACCTGGGAACTCGGGATCCATTCCTATCTGTCCTACCTGCGCGATCGCCTCGTCGCCGCCCGGGATCTGCTGACCGAAAGCGGCAGCTGTTTCGTGCAGATCGGCGACGAGAACGTGCACCTCGTGCGGAGTCTCATGGACGAGGTCTTCGGCAGCGAAAACTTCGTCAGTCAAGCACCTTTCAAGACGACGAGCGGAGCAACAAGCGACTTCATTGGCGGCACGGTCGATTACGTACTTTGGTTCGCGAAATCGCGAGAGTTTGCGAAGTTTCGTCCGCTGTTCAGGTCGAGGGAGGTCGGAAGCGCTGGCGACCAGACCTACTCGGGAATCGAGCGTCCGACGGGCGTGCGCGACCGGTTGTCGCGATCCGGGCTTGCTGACTACGTTCCAGAAGACGGCCGACTCTACCGACTCCAGCTGTTGACCTCCCAAAGCCAAGGTCGTGAGAAAGGCGAGGGCGCTGCGTCCTGGTTTCCAGTATCGCTTGACGGTCGAACGTTCCGCCCTTCCATGCAGGCCCGTTGGAAGACGAATGAAGCGGGCATGCATAGGCTCATCGCGAGCGGACGCGTCGAGGCGGCAGGAAACAGCATCAACTATGTTCGCTTCCACGACGACTTTCCAGCGATCCCGCTGAACAACCTTTGGGATGACACTCAGTCCGGTTCGGGCATGAACAAGATCTATGTTGTCCAGACCAACAGCAAGATCATTCAGCGCTGCATGCTCATGTGCACCGACCCTGGCGACCTGGTCATCGACCCCACCTGCGGCTCCGGCACTACCGCGTACGTCGCGGAGCAGCGGGGACGGCGGTGGATCACGATCGACACCTCACGCGTTGCCCTCGCGCTGGCTCGGCAGCGGTTGATGGGGGCGCGGTTCCCGTTCTACAAGATGTCCGACGCGTCCGACATCAGGCAGGGCTTCGAGTACGAACGCGTCCAGCACATCACGTTGAAATCAATCGCCAACAACCCCGACATACGCGAAGGTATGTCGCGTGAAGCCATCGACGCGGCGATCAAGCGACATGCCGATTTCGAGGTGCTGTACGACCGGCCGCACGAGGACAGGGCGAAGATCCGCGTCGCCGGCCCGTTCACGGTCGAAAGCCTGTCGCCGCACCGATCGCTCTCGTTCGCGGGCGGTCCCGACGACGCGGCGAATCGCGAGACGATCAGCGCGCAGAACGCGGCCGAGGACGCGGACGGTCCGACCTTCGAGCAGTCGATCCTCGACAACCTCGCGAAGGCCGGAATCCAGAACGGCCGGCGCGACGAGCGGATCACGTTCGCAAGTCTGGACAGCTATGCCGGCTCCTACGTGCAAGCCGTCGGGGAGCAGAGCGATGCGGCGGACGACGCTCCTACGCGGGTGGGCGTCGCGATCGGCCCCGCAGTACGGCACGGTGAGCCCGTCGTTCATCAAGTCGGCGGCGAAGGAGGCGATCGCGGGCGGAGACATCGATCTGCTCTGTGTGCTCGGGTTCGCGTTCGACTCGCGGGCGACCGAGGTGACCGAGGTCGACGGCGTCAATATCCAGGCGACCACCGTGCCTCCGCTCGTCTCCGCAAGCGTGGCCGACGAAGGCTTCGCCAACGTTGCCGACGAGCGACTGATCGGCCGACTGAAGGTGCTGCTCGTCCGGATGAGCGTCGACCTGCTGATGGGCGAGGAGCTGAAGAAGACCGGCGCCGGCAACCTGTTCACCGTTTTCGGCGAGCCCGACATCGAACTGCGCGAGACCGACAACCAGTGCGTGATCGAGATCCGCGGCGTCGACGTCTACGACCCGACCACCGGCGAGGTCCGCAGCGACGATACGAGCCAGATCGCGCTATGGATGATCGACACCAACTACTAGGGTGTCGCTTCTAAAGCGCCGGGTATAGGTGTCGGAGTTTGATGCGGGCGTCGTGGGTGGTGAAGTGCCAGTCGACTTGGCGCTGGTCGGTGTTGGTGGCGTGGGTCCAGGCGTCGAGTTCGGTGTTGAGGACGGTGAGGTCGGCGATGCGTCGGCCGAGGCATTGCTTGGTCAGGCAGGACAGTTCGATCTCTGCGATGTTGAGCCAGGAGCCGTGTTTGGGGGTGTGGTGGATCTCCAACCGGTTGGCCAGGGCGTAGGCCTTCTCCGGCGGAAATGCCTGGTAGAGGGAGGCGATCGAGTGGGTGTTGAGGTTGTCCATGATCAGGACGACCTTGTCCGCGTCGGGGTAGTCGACGGTGAGCAGGTGCTCGATGCCGTGGGCCCAGTCGACGCGGGTCCGGGTGGACTCGGCGTAGGCGCGGCGCCACCCTCGCAGGGGCTCGGCCCACACGAAGATCGAGCAGGTGCCGCAGCGGATGTACTCGGAATCCTCACGAGCCACTCGCCCGGGCGCAACGGGTGTGCCCGCTCTGGCCTCGGCAAGCAGTTGGAGCGGTTTCTCGTCCATGACCACGACCGGGAAGCCCGGATCGTAGGGGCGGGCGTAGACGCCCAGCACGTCCTCCATCGCCGCCACGAACGCCGCATTCTGCTGTGGCGGGATCGTCCAGCACGCCTTCAGATGAGGCTTAAGCACCCCCTTTTTAGGACCCGCCCGATCGTGGAGTGGTCCATCGGCGGCATCCCCTCGGTCAAGGCCACCTGTCTTTCCAACAGGCGCAGCGTCCACCGCGCACGCCCCGCCGGTGGCTGGCTGCACGCCAACGCGATCACCCGGGCCTCGACGTCGCCGGTCACCTTCGGCTCCACCGGAGGCGTGGCCCGCTTCTTGCGGGCGATCACCTCCTCGACCCGCCCGCCATGCGTCGCGAACGCCTTCGCCACCAGATACACCGTGCTCGTCGAGGTCCCGAGGTGCTCGGCCACCACACGACGATCAGAGGCTGGCCCCTGCGTCTCGTCCAAAGCCAGCAACACCCGGGCCCGGGTGATCATCCGGGCAGGATGGCGCCCAGCGCTGACCACCTTCTTCAGCTTCACACGATCCCCCGCGGTCAGCGAGACCGTGAACTCCTTCGGACGAGGCACGCCGTCAACTCCTTCCGGTCAAGTATCAACCAGAACAGTCGACCGCACATACCCATCAGATTAGAGGCGACACGCCACTACAACGAAGAAGCGTTCTTCGTCCGCGAGTGCTACTTCACCGGCGTCAACGACCCGTACAAACGGTTGAAGGCCGCGCTGCGGGCCGAGATCGACGCGGACGCCTGGGCGTCGCTCTACCGCACCGAATCGCGTCCGTTCGACCGTCCGGAGACCGGCAAGATCGCCGTCAAGGTCATCAACGACTACGGCGACGAAGTCATGAAGGTCTTCGAGGTCGCGCCGCCCCGCACGGCGGCGGTCGCGGTGTCGACGTAGACAATCACCGGTCGCCGCCGACGTCGGCTATATCTCCGCGATCGTCACCGCGGCGTGGCCGCGCACGATCGTCCGCAGGTCAGGCGCATCGGGCGTCGTCGCTGAAACGCACCCTCCCGCTCGCACGAAGTCGGTCCGGCCCGGTCGCAGAAGTCGGAATCAGCTGATCGGGCCAACGATTTCACTGTCCGAAATTGTCGTACCTGCGTTCTAATGTGTGAGACATGGGCGAGGGTCTCACTGAGGGCAGCACGGCGTCGCTACGCAACGCCGTCGACCGCCTGCTCGCAGCCGATCTCGCCCGACTGAGCAGCGTCGAGGTGACCGCCGTCGTCACCGAACTCGAGGTGCAGCGGCGGCGCCTGACGGCGGTCGAGCACGAGCTCACCGCCGAACTGAACGAGCGGGCCATAGCCGGCGACTACGCCCGAGCGAGCACTGCGGACCTCTTGGTGACGCTGCTGCGGGTGAGCCCGGCCGAGGCGAAGGTGCGGGTGATCCAGGCAGGCGATCTCGGTCCACGGCGCGCCGTCAGTGGCGAACCGTTGCCACCGGTGTTGCCGGCGGTTGCCGCGTCCATACGGGCGGGCGAGATCTCGAGCCAGCACGTCGCCGTCATCGCTCGATGCATCGAGCGCATTCCGGCGGACATCGCTCACGAAGCCGCGCCGCCGGTCGAGCGTTTCCTGGTCGAAGCGGCACGGCACGAGCATCCCAAGGCCCTCGCCCGCACTGCCGAGTTGTTACTGAACCGTCTCGATCCGGACGGGCGCGAGCCGCGCGACGGCGAGATCGAGCGCCGCCGCGACTTCACCATGCACTCCCGTCCGGACGGATCGGCCGACGTCCGGGGCCTGCTCACCGCCGAGACCGCCGAGACGTTGCGCACCGTGCTGGACACGTTGTCCGCACCGGTCCCGGCGGCCGAGGGAATGCGCGATGACCGGACTCCCGGGCAACGCCGCCACGACGCCCTGCACGACATGGCTACGCGGCTGCTCCGCGCCGGTGACCTGCCCACCGCGGGTGGCGCGCCGACGACCGTCATCGTCACCACAACGGCCGCGGAACTTCGCGCCGGCAGCGGGATGGCGCAGACCGCACACGGTGACGTGTGGACTATCGGCACGCTGCAGCTGTCCGCGTGCGATGCGGACGTCGTGCCGGTCGTGTTCAACGATGCCGGCGGGATCGTCGCCTACGGCCGCACCCGCCGGCTCGCGTCGCGCGGGCAACGGCTCGCCCTGATCGCCCGCGACGGCGGGTGCTGCTTTCCCGAATGTGACCGGCCGGCGTCCTGGGCCGAGGTTCACCACATCGAGGCGTGGGCGGACGGAGGTAGCACCGATCTCGACAACATGTGCGTACTCTGCCGCTTCCACCACCGCGAGTTCGAGCGACGGGACTGGCGCGTCGAGATGAGCACGGACAGCGTCCCCGAATGGATCCCGCCGCCGTTCATCGACCCGCAACGAAGACCGCAGCGCAACCGCGCGCACCACCTCACCGAATTCGACTTCCGCACCGCGGGGCCAGGCAGCGCCGTCGCCGGGTAGCTCGTTTGGCCCCGGATGCGACGCTACGACGCCGTCCGGGTCAGAGCTTCTGCACCGGCGCGTAACGCAGCATGAGCCACTTGACGCCGGTACTGCCGCCGAAGTCGATCTGCGCCTGCGAGCCCTCCCCGGCGCCGCGGGTGGCGACAACGGAGCCCATGCCCCAGGCATCGTGGGTGACGCGGTCGCCGACGTCGAGCGACGGGATCGTGCGATTGCCGACACCGCCCCGCGCGCGTCCCGACGACGCGAGTTGCTCCTGCGCGGACGGTCGACGCGGGCCTGCGGCGCGGTAGCCGTGATCGCCGTACCGCGAGGGCGCGTCGTCGCCGTAGCTGTTCACGCCCATGCCACCGATGAAGGGCGCGCGGTCGACAGCGCCGGTCCAGACCGCGAGCTCGCCGGGGACCTCGTCCAGGAAGCGCGACGGCGGGTTCCACTGCGCCGCCCCCCAAGCCGAGCGCGTGAGCGCGCGAGAAAGATAGAGGCGCGCACGCGCGCGGGTGATGCCGACATACGCGAGCCGGCGTTCCTCGGCCATCTCGGCGGGGTCACCCAGCGAGCGCATGTGCGGGAAGATGCCGTCCTCCAGTCCGGTGAGGAAGACGACGGGGAACTCCAGACCCTTGGCCGTGTGCAGGGTCATCAGGGTGACGACGCCACCGTCGGCGTCCGGGATCGAATCGGCGTCGGCGACCAACGAGACCTGCTCGAGGAACGCCTGCAGCGTCGGCTCTTCGTCGGCGCCGGCCCGCTGCTCCTCGAACTCGCGGGCGACGTTGATGAGCTCACGCAGGTTGTCGACCCGCGATTCGTCCTGCGGGTCGTGGGACACCTCGAGCTCGCGCAGGTACCCCGTGCGGTCGAGGACGGCCTCGATGATCGCGCCGGGGACGCCGTCGGGGCCGGCCGCGACGCCGCGTAGCTCCGTCATCAACGACGTGAAGCCCTGCACGGCGTTCAGCGAGCGGGCGGCCAGGCCGGGCACGACGTCGGCGCGTTCGAGGGCGGCGCCGAACGAGATGCCCTCCTGGTCGGCGAAGACCTCCACACACGCCTCGGCGCGGTCGCCGATGCCGCGGCGCGGCGTGTTCAGGATCCGGCGCAGCGACACGACGTCGTCCGGGTTGGCGATCACCCGCAGGTACGCGAGCGCGTCGCGGATCTCTTTGCGCTCGTAGAAGCGCACCCCCCCGACGACCTTGTACGGCAGCCCGACGCGGATGAAGACTTCCTCGAAGACACGGGATGCGGCGTTGGTGCGGTAGAAGACCGCAACGTCGGACGCCTTCGCGGCACCGGCGTCGGACAGCGCGTCGATCTGCTGCGCGACCCAGGCGGCTTCGTCGTGTTCGTTCTCGGCGACGTACCCGGCGATCTTGTCGCCCTCGCCGGCGTCGGACCACAAATTCTTCGGGCGACGGTCGGCGTTGCGGGCGATAACGGCGTTGGCCGCGTTGAGGATCGTCTGCGTCGAGCGGTAGTTCTGCTCGAGCAGGATCGTGGTGGCGTCCGGGTAGTCGCGCTCGAACTCCAGGATGTTGCGGATGGACGCGCCGCGGAACGCGTAGATCGACTGGTCGGCGTCACCGACGACGGCGAGTTCGGCGGGCTCGTACGGCGACGCCGGCTCAGGGATCGTCAGCTCGCGCACCAGCATGTAC
>JBPCOE010000107.1:0-38829 GCA_051000605.1 Jatrophihabitans sp. | reverse complement strand
CAAACGCTGGTCCAACCGCTGGAAGGCAGCACTCAACGCCTTCGAGATCACCTTCGACGGACGCCTGTCCGCCGGCACGAAATAGACCAACAAAGATCAGTTACACCGAAGAGTTGACAGACCCCCGATGTGAAGATGACCTCGCAGGTCATCCGGACCCTCGAGCAGGGTTGGCCTGGTCACCCGCGATGTCGCCTCAGCGGCCGGGATGGGACTGTCCAGATTAAGGGTTATGGCCGGTTGAACTCGCCCGCGTCTAGCAATCGTTTGGCGGTGGTTTGCCGGCGAAGCGTTGGGCGAGGTAGTTCAGTGCCACGGGGAACCCGAGCAAGACGTAGGTGATGTGCTCGCCGATCGGTGAGGTCACGATGTGCACGACGCGATGTTCCCGGCAGTCGCGTCGAGCGAGCTGGCGCATGTCCGCGATCGGCGCCAACTCGTCATTGGCGGCGTGGTAGAAGAGTATCGGGGTATGCGGCGTGCCTGGATAGCGCACCGGGCTGATGTCGGCGATGCTGTTGCTCAGCACCGGGTTGTCGAACAGTGATCCCGGAGACTTCTCCCAGATGGCGGGGTCGACGCCGGCGTTGCGGATCAGCGAGTCCAACAGGCAGTCGTGCTGGCTGTTCGCTACGGCGACCCTGCCAGCGTCACTGAGGTACTGATCGAGATGCCATTTCGGGTACGAGCGCTGGAGCGCGGCCAGCAGTAGCGGTATTGCGGCCCGCGCGCCGAGATTCGCTTTGAACGCGGCGATCGCGTCGGCGATATTGGCCGGCGTGCCCCCGAGAGCGGTGGCTATGAAGTGCAGTTCGGGTGCGTACTTGGGCTGCATCTGAATTGCCCAGTCGGTGGCCAAGGCGCCGCCGGAGTAGCCGACCAGGCTGATGGGCGATTGCGCGGTGACTCCGTCGCGGGCGAAGTTTCGGACGGCGCGGATGCCATCGAGGACCCCACGGGCGTCACCGGAGTCGCCGATCCAGTCCGCTCGTGGGCCCTCCCAGTCGGGTACCGCCACGGCGAAGCCTCGCAGCACCGCTTGGGTGATGTTCGCGGTCTCATCGGCGGCGTTGCTGCTCAGGACCGTGGGCCCGCTCGTGAGCGCCGCAGTGAGGCCGGCGCGCATCACGTAGGAGGGCGCGCATTTCGTGGACAGCGCATCGACTGCTACCTGGTAGGAGATCAGGGGTCGTGCCCCGGTTCCACGCCATGGCGTGTTCGGAACGAGCAACGTGGTGACGAAGGCGCTGGGGTGGCCGACCTGGTCGATCGTCTTGTACTTCACCTGCCACGCGCGGGCGGGAATCGGAACCGAGAGCGCGGTCGCGAGCACTGATCGACTCGCAAGGACGGTGCCGTTGGGCAGGTTGGCGATGTGCGCCGGAACGCTGTAGAAGGAGTCCGCGTCGGGAGGGGGAACAAGTCCCGCGGCCCCGACCGGTGCCGGCGCCACGAGCAGCGCCGCCGCACATACCAATGCGGCCATGACTGCAACCAGGCAGCGCACGCGGCTGACATGGCGCGGCCGGTCGGCGCGGACCCGTTCGATCGAGCATCGGTCACGTGTCACGTTGCGATACACGGTGCCTCCTCAGCGGTGTTGGGTTCATGGAATCCGGCAACTGCATTCGCAAGCACGTTCGGTGCCTGTTCGCTGCTTATGCCGTCTCCGAGCCATGCGATGTGTTGATCCGGGCGCACGAGTACCAGCGACGCCCCGAAGGCATCAGCGACGGGAAACCCCAGCTGCGGTACGGACGTGACTGGTATCTGTCGTTGATCGGCAAGAGCGAGCAGAGGCGTGGCACGAGACGGGTCGCCGAGAAGGGTGAACTCTCGGCCGAGCAGGTCATAGACCGATTCGCCGGGTCGGATCCAGCGATGCGGTAGTCGGTTGCCTGGCAGTGCGCGCGGGGTGAAGTCCGTGCCGTCGGTTGTCTGCGAACCGGCGCCCGGGCCGTAGCCGTAGCCCAGAACCAGCCCCGAACAGTAGAACTCGAATCGCTTCGAGGAGCGGACACGATCGGCCAGCGTGCTCGCTGCAACGCCGTCGCGTTGTGTGGCGGCCGCTGCAAGATCGGTGGGCAGCGCCGTAGTGTTCGCGGCTGCGATCTTGATCGTCTGCTGCGCTATCGGGCGTCGCTCGGCTTCATAGCTGTCGAGCAGTTCGGGCGGTGCCCACCCATGCAGAACTGCTGCCAGCTTCCAGCCGAGGTTGACCGCATCCCCGACGCCGGTATTGAACCCATGGCCTCCCCATGGGGGATTCTGGTGCGCGGCGTCACCGACCAGAAATAGCCGCCCGGACCGGTAGCGATCCGCGAGCAGGGCTCGGGCCTGCCACGGATCAGTGCCCATTACTTCGACAGGAACGTCGCGCCCGAGAATTGCGCGCACGATCGCCACCGGATCGGGGTGCGGATCGTTATCCGGGCGGCCGGTGGCGATTGCCCACCATGTGTCGGCGAGGTCGAGGGGTCCGATTACTCCTGGCGCGTGGGGATTGAGCACCCAGTAGTGCAGGGCCGGCGAGCCGATGAGGTGATAGGCGAGCCCGGGACTGCGGAACACGACACTCAGGTTCGGGCGGCCAGCGTCACCGCCGTGATATCGGGCGCCCATCGCGGCGCGGACCAGGCTTCGCGCGCCGTCCGCGCCAACCACGTAATCGGCCGAGAACGGAGTGTGAACGGTGCCTGCGTCGTCGCCGATCATTCCGGAAGCACCGTCGGAATCGCCCTGCACCGACACGACACGAGAGCCGAACAGGAGGCGGACGCCTCGCGTATCGGCGAGGACGTCACGCATGGCTTGTTCCACCACCGGCTGCGCGATCTGCTGCCCTGCTTCGGCGGCAAGGTCGCTGTCGACCAGGTCGAGCCCGAGCACGCCGGTGAAGCGGGCAATCTCCTGACCGGTCGCGGTAGTGCAGAACGCAATATCGCTCGACCAGCCGACGGGGATCGGCGCCCGTTTACGGATCTCATCGGCGAAGGACCAACGCCGGAACAGCTCCATCGTCCGCGCCGAGGTCGTTTTCGCGCGTGGACGGGTGAGCGACACGGTCAACCTGGGTTCGATGACGACGCACTCGATATCGTGCGAGGCCAGCTCCATGGCCGTCGCCAGGCCCACCGGGCCACCGCCGACGATCAGCACGGCGGTACGGATCGGCGTCACCGGACTCGACTCGAGCACAGACACACCGGCTATTCAGCCTTGATGCAGCACTCGAGCGCGAAGGCTAGCTGCTCGAGCTGGAATGCGGCACCGGCGCGGTGAAAATCGATGCAATGGCCCGACGAGCGCACCAGCCGCGCGTCAACCGAGGGCGACGCGGTGAAGGCTGCTCCGAAGTTGGTCACCTGTTGCTCATCGGTGATCCACAACTTGTCGAACTCGCCCTGCCGGGCGTGCACGGGAACGTCGATCTGCGCGGCGATCGACGTGACCCGGCCTATCCACCCGCCGGTGATGTCGAGCAGTTCCGCGCGCGGGACGGGAGCGTCGGCGACATGGCTCGCAGTCGGCATCTGGTCGGAGTAGGTCCACGCCGGTCCGAACATCACAAAGTCCTTCATGGGGCTGGGAAGTTCGACCATCTCGGTGTCGGGTAGGGCGTCCCAAGCCGCGCGGGACTCGGGCGGCACCTGCAACAGGCAGCCGGAGACCGCGATGCCCAGAAGGGGCCAAGCCGGTCGCCGCGCAGCCATTGCGGTGACGACGGCACCGCCGATGGAGTGCCCGATGAGCACCACCCCCGACCGGTCGTCACCGAACGCCTCCCACAGTTCGCCGATGAGATGGTCGAGCACCTCGGCATTCGCCAGGATGATCGACTCACCCGGTTCGACCGGCGTGCTGTCCAAATATCCGGGTCGGTCGATCGCCAGGATCGGCACGCCGAGAGCAGCCGCCCGCGCCAGCAATGAGTGACCGGGCGTGTCGAAATAGAGGGAGGTATAGGTCCCTCCAGGCACTGCGATGACCAACGGTGTGTCCGGGCGCGTCGCATCGCCTGGCACACGGCCCCGCCCGGAGAAGGTCATATTCTGAGCCGGGCCGGGCGCGGCCACCGTGTGCAGAATTTCCTCGGTTGCGGAGTTGCTCATCTTCGCTGCCTTCCGATCCATCAGAGTGGCCTTGGTCGAGTTCACAGACGCATGAGGCCGCCGTCGGCGACCAGGGTCTGGCCGGTGAGAAAGGCACAGTCGTCACTGCTCAGGAAGCAGACAGTGCCGACGATGTCCTCGGCGGCGCCGACTCGTTTGATCGCTTGCATCTGCGAGACCATCTCGAACTTCGCCTCCCCGACGTTCTGCACGCCGCCCGGCGTTCGGGATGCGGTCGGGCAGACGGCGTTGACGGTGATGCCGTAGGGCGCAAGGTCGCTGGCCAGGGCGCGGGTCAGCCCGATCACCCCTCCCTTGCTGGCCATGTACGCCACGAGGCCGGGTACAGCAAGGCCGAGGGAGTTCGAGGCAAGGTTCACGATGCGTCCCCACCCGTTGTCACGCATCGAGGCGATCACCGTCTTGGTCATCAGGAATTGCGAGTCAAGATTGACCCGCTGGATCCTCTTCCACGCTGCGAAGTCGAGGTCGAACACGTTCGTGGACAAGATGACCCCGGCATTGTTGACGAGGATGTCGACTCGTCCGGCCACGGCCATGATGCCGCCGCTAATTGCTTCGACGGCGTCAGGATCTGCTACGTCGGCGCGGAGCGCGATCGCCGCGCCGCCCATCTCTTGGATCTCTGCTACGACCTCCTCGGCGGGGCTCAGGTCGACGGCGATGACCTGTGCACCGCGCCGCGCGAGTTCGAGCGCGATGGCACGGCCGAAGCCACGAGCTGCCCCGGTGACGAGCGCGACCCGCTCTGAGTGTGTGCGCGCGGCGGCGCAGCTATTCGACATGACGATCGCCGGCATCTGTCCGTGTCGCGTCACAGACGGTCAGAGCCAGACCGCCGAGCATCGCCAAGTTCTTCTGGAACTGAACGCGTTGCAGCTTGCGGGCTGCCGGGTCCTCGATGCTCCAGAAGGCGTGGCCAGCAAGTGTGGTCGGCACGAGCGAACCCAACAGCGCAAGAGCGGCCAGTCGGGGTGCACGCCCAAGCGACAGCGCCGTGCCGGCGACGGTTTGCACTGCGGCGTTGCCGCGCACGATGAGTTCGTCGTCGCTCGGCAGATACAGAACTCTGCGCAAGGTGGCCAGCGTCGGCGCGGCCTGATCCACCCGCGCCCCGGGAGATCGCAACGCATCGAAACCGAGCACGGCATAGGTCGAGCCGGTCAGGACCCGACCCACCACGCGTGCGATCGCGACGAACACTGCAGCTACTCCTTCCCTGTCTTCGACGGGCTCAACGTGCTCAACCGGTCGCATCGACGGTCGGTCGCTGGTCGGCCTGGACGTATGCATCTTGAAGCGCCGGGACCAACTGCTTTGCCGCTACGAGATCGGCCCGTTCCGAGCGGAGCTTGAGGATGTCGCCGGCGCGGCGATCGGTCGGCACGTCGGCGCCGCGCGGTGTGACGAGCACATGAAAGTGTGCGTAGTTCTCACCGAACACCAACAAATAGGTGGCCGGCGCCTCCATCACCTGCGACACAGCGACGACCAGATCACGCGCCCGGCTGCCCACGCTGGTCAGCTCCTCACTGCTCAGGCCTGTGATGCGTTCGGCGTGCCGGCGCGTACGCAGGATCACCCAGCCTGGTACCTCGTAGCCTGGCACGACTTCTGCCGCCCAGAGGTCGTCGCGGAAGATGCTGCTCGCTTGGTCGGCGTCCTCCATCGCGCACAGCAGGCACTCGTCCCGATGTTCACTCACCGCATGTCCAATCTGTCATCGGTGCGTCGGTTGACGGGCCGGTCGACCCGGTTGCGGTTCAGTTCGCGCCGATGAGCACCGGCATCGGATCGGGCAGGTCGGCTTTGAGCGCCCACGCGCGGTTGCTCAGCTCCTCGACGCTGGCGCCGGCGCGACGTGCCTCCAGCAACTGATCGGGATCGAAGGCCGGTCCGACCGAATCGGCGGCGTACTCCGGTCCGTTCATGTACCCGGTCGCCTGGTCCGGCTCGGCGAACCGATCAACCTGCAGCTCGACCATGTTGGCGTCCGGGTCTCGGTAGTACATCGAGGTCGTGACGCCGTGCGCGATGCACACCGCCGGACGAATGCCCTTGCTGCGCAGCTCGACGAAGCGCTCCAGCAGGTCGTCGATGTCTGCGAAGGTGTACGCCGCGTGGTGCATGGACGCGGTCGTCGGGGTCTTGCGTTCCAGCGGCACGGGCGCCTTGATGAAGGCGACTCGATGGTGTTCGTCGTCGAAGGTGATGAACGCGAGACCGTCGTCCTGGTAGACGACGTGCGCGTTGAGGACGGCGCAGTACCAGCCGACCATCTCTTCGGGCTGGCTGGTCTGGAACACGATGTGCGCGAACTTCGGCGTGGCGGTCATGCTTCGGGCTCCCTTCCTACGTGGCTGTCGTGGATTGTCAGGCGTGGGCCTGGGGTACGAAACGGTTGCGCATCGAGCCAATGGTTTCGATCGTGGTGACCAGTTCGTCGCCCGCCTTGAGCAACACCTTCGGCTCACGGGCCCACCCGATCCCCGCGGGCGTTCCAGTGAAGACGATGTCGCCGGGGAGGAGCGGCAGCGTCGCGGACAACCGCGCCACGATCTCGGCCACCGGAAAGATCATCAGTTTGGTGCGCGAGCGCTGCATCTCGACGCCGTTCAGCGTGCAACCGATCTCAAGATCGTCCGGGTTCTCGAACTCGTCCGGTGTGACCAGCTGGGGGCCCATTGGCGAGAACCCGGGAAATGACTTGCCCAGATTGAACTGCGGGCTCGGCGGGCGCAACTGCAGCTCGCGTTCGGAGATGTCCTGCCCCGCGGTCAGTCCCGCGACGTGATCCCAGGCGTCCTTGGCCGCGACCCGATGAGCGCGCTTTCCTATGACGACGACGAGTTCCGCCTCGAAGTCGACCGATCCAGGGGGCACCTCGATGTCGTTATAGGCACCAGTCACCGACGAGGGGAACTTGGTGAACACCACCATGCCGTCGCTGGGCACGTCCATCGACGACTCCTCGGCATGGTCGAGATAGTTCAGGCCGATCGCGAACACCTGTCGCGGCGCCGGAGCAGGCGAGGCGAGTGCCGCCTCATCCAGGCGGTGGGCATCGGCTGGTTGTCCCAGCTGGCTTTCCCAGGCACGAAAGCTGTCCCACTGCTCATAGACAGACTGGATCTGTGGGCCGAACCGGCCCTCGCTCGCGGTCGCCACGTCGACGACTCCGTCGCCGACGACCAGACCGAGCCGGCTGTTCATGTTGAGGATTCTCATGCTTCTCCCTGCATTCGTGCGAGCGCGGTGCTCATCAGCCGGTCGTCTCGCGAGCGGCGTCGTAACGTCGGCCCAGTGTGCGGCGGATCGCGGCGGTGCGCGCGGTCGGCGTCTTTTGGTACTGAGCGAAGCCGACCGCGGCCAACAGGGCGACGCCGTTGAACAGGTCGGGCAACCAGGTGGGCGCTCCGGCGAGCTGCAAACCCTTGACGCCGACGGCCAGCACGATGAGCGCGACCAGCGTCCCCGCCACATTGAAGCGACCGCTGTAGAACTGGGTGGAGCCCAGAAAGGCGGCGGCAAAGGCGGGAAGCAGGTAGGACTGGGAGATGGTGGGGTCGCCAGTGGCTAGCTGGGAGCTGGCCAGGACCCCGGCCAGCGCGGTGACGACTCCGCAGGTGATCGTGGACAGCAGAATGATGCGCGACGTCTTGACCCCGGCCAGCCGTGCCGCCTCTCCGTTCCCGCCCGTGGCGCGAATCCGGCGACCGAGCGCCGTCCGCTCGAGGAAGTACCAGAGGATCACCGCGGCTGCGGCGAGGAAGTACACGGGGTAGGCGAGGCCGAAAAGCTCTTCGGTCGCGATCTTCTGGAAGGACGAACCTAGGTTCAGGATCTGCTGGCTGCCCGAGATCCAGTTGATGACGGCGATCAGGATCGAGCTGACGCCGAGCGTGACAATGAGCGACAGGATGCGAGCGCGCACGATCAGCAGCGCAATCACCGCACCGACCGCGGCCCCGGCGATCAGGCTCAGCACGATGGCGAGCGGGATCGGCACGTGATGACGGGCCAGCAGCCACGCGACGACGATGCCACCGAACCCCGCCTCCGACCCGACGGCGAGGTCGATGACGCCGGCGGACAGCGAGACCACGAGGCCGAGGGCGACCAGGCCGACGATCGCCTGATTGTCGAGCATCACCTGCCAGTTCTTCAGCGTCAGGAACGTCTCGGGTTCCCACAGTGAGAACGCCACGAAAAGCAGCGCGAGCAGGTAGAGCGCGCTGGCGTTGCGGATCGAGAATGTGCGGCGCAGCCGAGCAAGCGCGGGCGGCCTGGAGTGTGTCGGGTAGCTAGCGCGTTGCGCCTCCGCTCGCGTCGCGGTCGTGGCCATCAGGCCGACACCTCCTGCGTTGCCTGCGGAGTGAACTTCGCCAGTGACTGGGTTGTGAGAGCAGCATGGACGAGCGCGGCCTCGGTGAGCGCTGCACCGGTCAGCTCACCGACCACCCGGCCCTGCTCGACGAGCAACACCCGATCGCACAGCGCCGCGAGCTCCTTGGTGTCCGACGAACTCACGAGCACGGCGCTACCCCGCGCTGCCGCCTGCCGGACGAGCCGGTAGATGGCGGCTTTCGCCCCGACATCCACCCCCTGGGTGGGCTCGTCGAGCAGCAGCAGCTTGGGGTTCGTGCGCAGCCATTTCGCGAGCACCACCTTCTGCTGATTCCCTCCGCTGAATGTCGACAGCGACCGGTCCGGGCTGGGCGGGCGCAGCTCGACCTGGTCGACCCAGCGCCACGCATCGACCAGCTCGCCGCGCATGTTGATCGCGCCGAGGTGTCGGCGTCGCCCGCGCAGCTTGGGCAGGGTGAGGTTCTCGCGCATGCTCATCGTCATCACCGCACCGAATCGGTGCCGGTCGGCGGGGACGAAGGCGACGCCTTCCTCGATCGCGCGCGCCATGTCGCCCGCCCGAAGCTGTTTGCCGGCCAGCGTGATCCTGCCTCGGGTCGGCCTCTCGGCGCCGAAGATCAGGGAGTTCACCTGCTCGCGGCCGGAACCCAGCACACCGGATACGCCGACGATCTCGCCCCCCCGCACGCGCAACGTCATGTCGCGAGCGCGTTTGCCGCACAGGTCATCGACCGCGAGCACGGGCGGTCCGCCGATGCTCGCGGAGCTCGCATCTTCGACTATGGCCGACCCGACGATGGCCCGGACGAGCACCTCGTCGTCCAGGTGGCCGGCTGGGGCCTCGGCCACCTGTTTGCCGTCGCGCAGGACGATGACGCGGTCTGCGAGCGCCCGCACCTCGTCGAGACGGTGTGAGATGAAGATGATGCCCGCGCCGGCCACTGCCACGCGACGAACGGCGTCGAACAACCGGCTGACCTCGTCGCGGTGAAACGCGGTGGTCGGCTCGTCGAGCACCAGCACGTTCTCGTGGTGATGCCAACCGTCCATAGCTCGCGCGATGGCCACGATTGCGCGCTCTGCCGGCGAGAGCGTCGAGACCGGCGCCTGCACATCGATCGCGGCACCGAAGCGGCCAGTCAGCTCGACGGCCCTGGCATGCTCGGCCCGTCGCTGCATCGGCGTGATCCATCCCGACCCCAGGGGGCGGCCGAGGTCTAGGTTGTCGATCGTGCTTAGCATCGGCAGCAGGCCAAGATCTTGGTGAATGAAGTGCAGGCGATGCCCCTCCCGTCCCAGCGGGAGAAGCCCCCCGTTCCCGTCGCTCACCTCGATCGTGCCACCGGGATCAGGCTGGTGAATCCCGGCAAGCAGCTTGACCAGCGTCGACTTGCCCGAGCCGTTCTGGCCCACGATCGCCACCACCTCGCCCGCCGCGACGTCCAGCGAGACATCATCGAGGGCAGGAGTCCCGACGAAGGTCTTGGACAGGTGCGACACCCGCAGGAGCACGGTGCCGGTGTCTTTCGGGCCGACTTCAGACGTGGAGGTCAGTGCGCGGTTGTCGGTCACCCCGCCAGTCCCCACAGCTTCGCGAACCGTTGCGCGACGTCGGGGTAGCCGGTCCAGCCCTGCGGATAGTCCTTGCCGGCAAGGTCGCTCTTGGCGAGGAACTGCAGATCGACCTCGAGGTTGGATACAGAGGTGGTCTGATGCGCGATGAGTCGTGCGGCCAGGTTCATCTGCATCCAGACTTGCACGTTGAAATCCAGGGCCAGTCCGGCGGTCAGACCACCCTGCTTGATGTCTTGCAGGTTGCTGGGAGTTGGGGCGAAGCCGATGGTCGTCGGTGATACGTGGGCGTTGCGCAGAGCAGCGGCCAAACCGGTAGCGCCCTCCATCGAGGCGAAGACCACCGTGTCTGTCTTGGGATGCGACTGCAGGTAGCTGATCACCTGGTTCGGCGCCGTGGTGCCGAAGGTCGTGATCGACAGGGCTTGGTAGTCGGCCTTGCAACCGGGGCAACGTTGCGGCAGCTCCTTGGCGAAGCTGGCCTGCACCCCTTTGGAGAAAGTCAGTTGAGGAGTGCCGAAGAAAACCACGTTCGCACTGGGCCCCTTGTGCGCCGTCACCCAGTCTGCAAGAAGCGATCCGACGAGCATGACGCTGTGTTCGCCGCCCACCGCCTCCTGCACGCCGTACGATGTGCCGCCCACCGTCCCGCCACCTGCGACGACTGAACCCGCGTTCACCAGCTTGTGCAGGTAGTCGCCGTACAGCTGCGGGTCCGACGCGCCCACGAGTACCGCCGCCGGCTTGTTGGACAGCGCGGTGGCGGCTGCAGCCTGCGAGGTGGTCGCGGACGAGCCCGAGTTGACCGTCTGGAAGTCCACACCAAGCTGCTTCGCAGGCGCTGCCATCAGCTGGGCGAAGATGGCACACACCGGAGCCGAGCACTGTAGAAAGACGAACTTGCTCCCCTTGGGCGGCAGCTTGGCCAGCTTCTGGGTGCCGGGGAAGGCGCTGGGATGTCCGACGTACGGTACGAGGGCTTGCTTCGCGGCAGCGATTCCGGCCGCATTACCGCCGGACCGACCGGATGTCGGCGTTGCCTTTCCGCCGCCGCTGCTACTGCTGCAGGCGGTCACGGCGAGCGCGACGGCGGCCAGGCTGGTAAGTGCCAGGCGCGTTCGAGATCGATGCAGACGACTCATGTCCAACTCCCTCGACGGTGGTGCCGGCAGGCGATGGATCGATCGCCCGTTGGCGCGTTCGGCATTTTGACCGCAGCGGCCGAGAAATCCAGAGACGCCGCGCTGGTCGAGGACGTTAGCAAGTATATGTTATAACAGCAAGACCGATCGAAGAAGCACGCGCATATCCGAAGGCAGGCGATGCACCCATGACCAGCAATGAGCACGCCACCACGCTTATTCAGCGGGTTCGCGTGTTCGATGGGACGGGCGTCAAGGAACGAACCTGTGTGCTGATCGAGGGCGGGCGCATCGTGGCGGTCGACCCGGACCTGGACGCCACTGGACGGCAGGTAGTCGACGGGACTGACCGCGTCCTGCTGCCCGGGCTCATCGATGCGCACGTGCACCTGCACGGTGTCGAGAATCTTGAACAGCTCACCCGGGCAGGGGTCACCACCGCTCTCGACATGGCGTGCTGGCCGCGAGAACTCGTCGACGGCCTGCGGCACCGACGCGGGCTTACCGATATCCGCAGCGCCGGAATCCCGGCCACCGCACCCGGATCCACGCACAGCAAGATGCCCGGTCGCCCGGAAGCAGCCCTGGTCGCCGGGCCAGCGGATGCCGACGCCTTCGTGAGCGCCCGCGTCGCTGAAGGCTCCGACTACATCAAGCTCATCGCCGACGTCCCCGGCCCCGACCAGGCGACACTCGACGCGCTGGTCGTCGCCGCGCATCGCCAGGGCCGGCGGACCGTCGCCCACGCGGTCAGCGCCGTGCCGTACCGGATGGCGCTCGCTGCGGGTGCCGACGTCATCACCCACGCGCCGCTGGACGCGGCGCTCGACGAGGAGACCGTCGCGCAGCTCAGGCAACAGGGCTGCGTGACTGTTCCGACGTTGACCATGATGAGGGCGGTGGCCGAGCGCTTCTTCGGCACCTCCGACGACGATCCTGCCGCGCCCGGACCGGGCTACCACAACGCGCGACGCTCGGTCGGCCTGCTGCACAATGCCGGCGTGCCGATCCTGGCCGGTACAGACGCCAACACCGCCGAGGGCGTGCCTGCGAACATCAAGCACGGCGAGAGCCTGCACACCGAACTCGAACTGCTGGTGCAAGCGGGACTGCGCCCCGCTGAGGCGATCGCCGCAGCCACCGCCCTACCTGCTCGGCACTTCGGGCTCACCGACCGCGGTGCAGTCACGGTCGGGCTGCGGGCCGACTTGGTACTGGTCGCCGGTGACCCGGTCGCAGACATCGCCGACATGCGCAACACCGAAAGAGTCTGGTGTGCAGGAGTCGAACACATCCGCTGACGCCGGTCGCGTCCTCAGGTAGCTCGCGCACATCTGCCAACAACACGTGTTCGGAAAGGGAAGACAATGGTCACCAACCACACACCTGCCCCGATACTGCCGACCACGCATTACATCAACGGCCAGTGGTCCGAACTCGGCGAGCCGAGCTTCGCTGACCACAACCCGTTCAACGGCGAGGTCGTCGCAAACGTCAGCGCCGGAGGGGCCGCCGAGGCGCAGGCGGCCGTCGCGGCGGCACACGAAGCCTTCCCTGCCTGGGCGGACATGGCGCCCCGCGATCGTCAATGCCTGTTCCTCGAGGCCGCCAGCATCACCGAACGAAGGCGTTCGGACATCGTGCACGTCCTGGCCATCGAGACCGGGTGCGGCGCCGCATTCGCCAACTTCCAGGTGAGCTGGTCGGTAGAGCTGCTTCGGCAGGCCGCGGGCTGGGCCTACCTGCCTCGCGGCGAGGTGCTGCCCAGCGACACACCCGGCAGGTTCGCCATAGCGGTCCGCAAGCCACTCGGGGTCGTCGCCGGCTTCACCCCGTGGAACGGGGCGTTCAACCTGGCGTGGCGGACCGCCGTACTGCCGATGGCCTTCGGCAACACCGTCGTGATCAAGCCCTCGGAGGAGGCGCCGGTCTCGGCCGGGCTTTTGCATGCCGAGATCGCGGACGAAGCGGGATTCCCACCGGGCGCGCTGAACGTCGTCGTGCACGCAGCGGGCGACGCGGCGGCGATCAGCGAGGTGTTCATGGCCAGTCCGAAGGTCCGCTGCATCAACTTCACCGGCTCGGCCGCGACCGCCCGGATCCTGGCCGAACGCGCCGGTCGCGCCCTCAAGCCCATCGTTCTCGAGTTGGGCGGATTCAATCCGATGATCGTTCTCGACGATGCCGACCTCACCCACGCCGTCGACGCCGCAGCCTTCGGCGCCTTCTTCCACCAAGGTCAGATCTGCTTGTGCACTCGGAAGGTCTTCGTCGATCAGTCGATTCACGACGCCTTCGTCGACGCGCTCACCGCCAAGACCGCGACGCTCAAATGCGGCGACCCGGCTGATCCGACGATCGTGATCGGGCCGCTGATCAACGACCGCGCCGTGCGTCAGGTAGACGAGCGAGTGCAGGATGCCATCAGCCGCGGCGCACGCCTAGTGACGGGCGCGAAAGCCAACGGGCGTGTGTACGAGCCGACGATTCTCACCGATGTACCACGCGACGCCCCGATAACAACTGGCAGCGAAGAGACGTTCGGACCCGTGCTCGTCGTGGAGGCGGTCAGCGGCGCCGAAGAGGCATTGGCACGCGCACAGGCCACCCCTTACGGGTTGAGCGCAGCCATCATGACCGGCGACCAGGATCGCGGGCTCGCCCTGGCGCAACGATTCGACACCGGCATCGTGCACATCAACGCCCCGACCCTGGTGGGCGAACCGTCACTACCCAACGGTGGCGTGAAGGACAGCGGCTGGGGCCGCTCCGGGCACTATGCGATGGAAGACTTCACCGAGATCCGGCTCACGACCCTGAACCGCGGCACCAGCCGCTATCCAATCTGAGCTGCGGGGACGGGCGGCTAGAGCCCGAGCAGACGCTCGACGTTGCCGTGGGCGATCTTCTCCCGATCGGCCGGACTCAGCGGCGCGTCCTGCAGAAAGGCCGTGCCCTTGGCGCTGTCAGCGAATGGGTGATCCACGGAGAACATGATCCGATCGGCTCCCAAGACCGTCAATGCGCACTGTAGCGGGGCGACAGTCGTATATGCGGACGTGGTGATGTACACATTGCGATGGACCGTCTCAGCGACCGAGGCAGAGTGGTTTTTGATCACAGTACCGAGCATGTCCTCGGCCCTGGCAAGCGAGAACGGCAGGCCCTCGCCCATGTGCCCGATGATCACCTGGAGAGCAGGGTGTCGCTCGAACACGCCGCCGAGAATCATCCGAAGCACGTGCATGCCGCACTCGGCGTGCCAACCCCACCCGGCAGTTGCGAGTGCCGCGGCGACGTCGGGCTCCAGGCCGGAATAGTAGGCGCGACGGACAGCGGGTGGAGGCGGCGCCGGATGCAGGTAGACGGGCACGGCCAACTGCTCCGCACAAGCGAGCACCGGTTCGACCGACACGTCATCGAGAAACACACCGTTCGTCTGGCCGTGGATCATGGTGCCCACGAAACCGAGGTCTTCGACCCCGCGACGAAGCTCGGTAACCGCTTCCTGCGGCGCGGACATCGGCAGTGTCGCAAAGGCGCTGAACCGGTCCGGATGCAGCGCTACGGTCTCCGCCATCCGGTCATTGAGCGACCGTGACACGGCAATCGACTGCTGGGGCTCAAGCTCCTGCACGATGTGCGCGAGAGCCGACAGGACCTGGACGTCGATCCCCGCGGCGTCCATCGTCTGCAGCCGACCATCACTAAGGTCATCGAGCTCAGCGGCCCTTCGCCCGGCACGGCTACCCAGCTCCAGCCCGGCGGACTCGAGAATGTCGCGCGGGAACATGTGTTCCTCGAGGGCGACAATTCTCACGAGATCCTCTCAACCGTCACGGCCGATGGCGCCGACGTAGCGCGAGACGGGCTCATGGGGTGCTCCCAACGAGAAAGGGGTTGGCCAGTTATATGTTATAGCATGGCCACGGTGACATCGGTGCGGGATATAGTCGGTATCGAAGACCGGAGCAGAAGCGAGGGAACATGGTGTCTCCGGTGGAGGCTGTCCGCCCCATCGAATCGCGCACCGTGGGCGACCTCGTTACCACCGAGCTGCGCCGTTCCATTCTGTCGGGCGCGCTGCCGCCAGGACAGAGCTTCTCGCTACGAGAGCTAGCGGGGATGCTCAATGTGAGCTTCATTCCGGTTCGGGAAGCCCTGCGAAACCTGGAGAGCGAAGGGCTGGTCAGCATCCGCCCCGGCCGTAGCGCGACCATCACACCGATCGACCTTGATGATCTGCACGCTATCTACCGGCTGCGTCGTCTGCTCGAGCCTGAGCTCGCACGCCGCTCCTGCGCGCTGATCTCCGAGGCTGAGCTCAACCGTCTCGAAGCCGAAGCCGCCGGTTTCGGCGACCCGGACCGAAGCATGGATGCCATCTACGATGCCCACCGAGACTTCCATCTCGCATTGTTCGCGCCGGCCGCCACAACGTGGGACACCCGGATATTGACCATCCTCTGGCGCGCCGGAGAACGCTACATCCGGATCGGATTCGGGCTGCTCGACCCGGATCCCGAAGAGCACCACCGGCAACAGCATGCACACGAGAACCTCATCGACGTCTACCGACGCCGCGACCCGGATGCGGCTGCGCTGGCCGTCGACGAGCACCTGCACCGCAACGAGAAGCTCGCCGCAAGCGCGCTAGGGCCGGACACATCCCTGGATGCCGAAATCGCAGAATAGGGCGAGGACGGCGTCGATGTTCGGCGAATGTCTTTTCGGGCTGGCACTCAGTCCACAAGATCCAGTGCGGCGCCGACGACCGAACCGGCATCCAGGTGATGGTGGCGATACACGCTGTCCAGGTCGCCCGACTGGCCGAACGTGCTCACGCCCAAGTGCGCAGCGGGCACGCGATGGATACCGGCAAGGAAAGCCAGCGTGTGCGGATGTCCGTCGAGCAGAGTCACCATCGGCGCGGCTCGGTCCGCGCTGAAGACGACGTCGAGGATCCAGTCCTCGGCCGTGGCGAATCCGCGCCTGGCCTGGACGGCCCGAAACAGCAAGCCCGGGCTGGTCACGCATACGACTTCCGCACCGACACCGAGGTCGGCCAACCGTTCGGCGGCTTCGAGAGCTTCCGGGATGAGCGCTCCCATTGCGCAGAGCGTCAGCGAGGCGTGCTCGTGGCGGCGCAACACGTACGCGCCGGCGACGACGTTACGACGGCGCCGCTCACGCGCGGCCGCGTCGGTGGGCACCGCCGCGAGCGCCTGGTCGACAAGACGCGTCGACAAGCGCAGGTAGGCAGATTGCCCCTCGGGGCCGCCGAGTTGACCGAGCGCAGCCAACAGCGTCCATTCCGTGTCGATAGCGAATGCCGGCTCGTAGCTGAGGCAGCCGGGTTGTTCGAGTCCTATTGACGGGGTCTTGATCGACTGGTGCGCGCCGCCCTCCGGCGCCAATGTCACGCCGGCCGGAGTGCCGACGAGGATCGACTGTCCCCCGGCGTAAATGCCGAAGGACCACGGTTCGAGGGCGCGCTCGACGAACGGGTCGTAGAGCACGCCGATCGGCAGCAGCGGCTGACCCCATCGGCTCCAGGTGGCGCCGAGTTCGCCGATCAGGCCCACCAGGTTGGTCTCGGCGATGCCGAGTTCGATGTGCCGGCCGTTCGGACGCTCGCGCCAGTGCAGGACGGTTTCCGCGTCGTCGGCAAACCAGTCGTCGCGCTCGGCGTGCGACCAGACGCCCACCTTGTTGACCCACCCGGCCAGGTTTGTCGACGAGCTGACGTCTGGGCTCACCGTCACGATTCGCTCCCCGACCTGCGGCGCTGCGCGGTTCACGTCGAGCAGGGCACGACCGAGCGCGGACTGCGTCGTCGCGGTGCCCGTCGGTGTACGCCCGAGGTCGGAGGGCACGGCTGGGGGCTGCGCCGCCGGCAGTTGCGAACGCAGCAAGCGCTTCGCCGTCGCGGCGCACAGTGCGGCCTCGTCCGTGCCTTCAGTGAACCGCTGCCAGGGTTGGCTGGGGTCGACGCCGACCCGCGCGGCCAGGACGGATAGCTGCTCACCGCTTAGCAGCGCGGAGTGATTCTGCGGATGCCCTTCGGTGGCGAGGCCGAAACCCTTGATCGTGTAGGCAAACACCACGGTGGGACGATTGTCGTCTATTGCGGCGAACGCATCTGCGAGGGCCGCATGGTCGTGTCCGCCGAGGTTCCTGATCGCCGCGTGCAACGCCTCATCGGACACTTCGCCGAGCAGCGCATCGATAGCGGCGGCCTCGGGTCCCGCGCCGGGCAGCCGGACGCGTAGATCCGCTGCGCTGCAGCGCAACAATCGCTGATATTCCGGGTTCGGCATCGAGTCGATTCGTCGCCGCAGCGCCGGGCCGCCCGGACGACTGAACAGGTCCTCCAGCAGGCGGCCGTACTTCACCACGAGCACCTGCCACCCCGCCGCGTCAAACATGCCCTGCAGCCGAGACGCACCGATATTCGGGACCACCCGATCCAGCGACTGGCGATTGAGGTCGACGATCCACACAACTTCGCCCAGTTCGGTGACCATCGGATCGAGGAGCGCTTCCCAACACGCGCCCTCATCGAGTTCAGCATCGCCGAGCAACGAATATTGCCGTCCGGCTCCGCTGCTGCCGAAGTGAGCGTCGAGGTAACGACATGACAGCGCGCCCCAGATCGCAGCGGTTGCGCCGATGCCCACCGAGCCAGTCGAGTAGTCGACCGGGTCAGGGTCCTTGGACCGGCTCGGATAGGACTGCAGGCCGCCAAATTCACGCAGGGTCGTGAGGTAACGCGCATCCAGGCTGCCGAGAAGGTAGTTGATCGCGTGCAGCACCGGCGATGCGTGCGGCTTGACCGAGACGCGATCCTCCGGTCTCAGGTGTTCGAACCACAGTGCGGTCATGATCGACACCATCGAAGCGCTGGAGGCCTGATGGCCACCGACTTTCAATCCGGACGGGTTGGGCCGCACGCGGTTCGCATGATCGATGATGGCCGTCGCCAACCAGAGCGTGCGGTCCTCGACCGCACGCAATGCCTCCCGCTTGGGCATAGCAGCCAGGCCCGCGGGTAGACGTGGGAGCGCAACGGTCATCCGGTACTCCGCCTCGATTGTTATAACGGACACTTTGGCCGCCCATAACACGCGATGCGGCCAGCATGCGCAACCGATAGGGTCGATAGTGCGCAGTACGCTCAATTAATCCGACCGGCCGGCGTGTGGCTGAGCAGAATGGTAAGGGGTCATGCCATGGACGCGACCGATGCCCGCGTGTTGCTTTCTTTGATCGCAAGCCCTCGCGCGACCGTTGTGGATCTGGCCGGTCGAGTCGGCCTGTCCCGCAACACCGTGCAGGCGCGACTCGCCCGGTTCGACCAGCGCGGAAGCCTAAGTAGTTTCGAACGCCGAATCGAACCGGGCGCAATCGGTTATCCGTTGACGGCATTCATCACGGTGACACTCACGCAGCAACTGCTCGACGACGTTGCGAGCGATCTCGCCGGGATCCCCGAGGTACTGGAAGTGTTTGGCATCAGCGGTGCTGCTGACCTGCTCGCACGCGTGGCCGCGCGCAACGCCGACGACCTGTACCGCATCGCCGGCCAGGTCCTCGCTACCCGCGGTGTGGAACGCACCGAGACCGCCCTCGTCATGCGGCGATTGGTCGACTACCGGGTATCTCCCCTGCTACAAAGAGCCGCCACGTAGTGCGCACATCCGCCGACCAGCGACGCTGGTCGCCCTCTTGCCGGCGCCGCTGACCGAAGCGCCCGGCACTTTCGTTCACGAAGCAGCATCAAGGGCGCCGATACAGGAACATCGGCGCGACCCAGCAGAACATGGCGACGGGCACACCAGCGTGAGACCGAATGCCACCGAAGGCGGTTCCGCCACCGACACGGGTACCGCCGTAGAACGACGGATCCCGGCCTGATGAGCCGTGTTGCAGCGTCGACGGGAACGCAATCGTCACGGCAAGTTATCGCCGCGATCACTGATCTGGCGTAGCGTCGGCGACGAGGCCGATTGCCGGCTTGGAATGGGGCTTCGGGCGATGCGCATCAACACGACGATGACGAGTGCCGTGATCCCCGGGCTCATCGCTGGAGTGATCTACTTCGTTATCGCCTTCGTGACCGGGGCCTCGGCGGCCGCCGCGATCATCGGCGGAGTCGTGGTCGCCGCCGTCGCGATCGTCATCGGCCTAATCTTCCGTGCGGTATTCAAGCGACGGGCCGCGACCCGCCGCGAGTAGGTGTTTGCACGGTTGCGTTACCGCTCCACGATCGTCCCGTAAACGATCTTACGGATTAGCGGGTTGATTATTGGTTCCGACGCATTGACGAAACCGCTCTACGCCGGTTGAGTCAGGGACACGGCGCTTAGCTCACGGCGCCCGTCTGGGAGCCGATCGCTCGCGCACCAGGGGGTCGACAGCTTCGCCTGACGTTGCCCTCGGCCCAGGTGACTGGCGGGCCGACGGCGGCGGTTGCGGTCGCGGGTCGGCGGGCTGCCAGTTGAGCGTGCCACGGAGCAGCGCCTGCTGGAGGTGGTTGGCGGTATCGAGGTCGGGCTCGCGGTTGGCGAGGACGTCGGCGTAGAGGAACGATTCACCCATACGGACGAGGGCGTAGGCCAGTGCGTTCGGTTCGATGATGGATGTCAGTCCGGTTTCGGCGATGTCTTGGCGGAGCAGTTTCTCGACAAAGACGACGACCTTCGGCTGCACGGGCCCGAGTGGGTCGGTGAGAGCGCGCAGGGCTGGCCCGGGTTCGTTGTCGAGCAGGGTGCGTAGGCCGCTGGCGTGAATGACTATGTCGTTCATCTGCCGGCCGAATTCGACGCTGTGCAGTTCGCCATTGGCCCGTCGAATGTCGGCACGGGCCGCGGCAGCGTTGAGCATGTGATGGGTAAGCAGCGCCAGTGCCTTGCCTAGCAGATCCTCCCGGCCACCCACATGCCGGAACACCGTGGCGCGGGAGACACCCAGTTCGTCGGCGAGCGCCTGCAGGTCGAGGCGTCGGCCGTCGTTGATCCACCGGGCCGCGACCGAGATGATGCCAGAAGCGCGCTCGCCCGGTGCCATCCGTTCAGGGCGCGACCGCGTGCCGTCCTCTGCAGGCCACGCGGGCTGGGCGTTCAGTCTTTGCCCGGCAGCGCGGAGCCGGCCGCGGGTGTCGAAGGGATCACGCTGTCGACGATAGCCTGCGCGGCCGGCCCGTAGGGCGGCAGGAACGCGTCGATGAGGTCGTTCGTGCCGCGGACGACGACACCGCGGGGATTGGAAAATTCGTGGAACCCGTCGATGCCGTGGTGCCGGCCGGTGCCGCTGTGTCCGATGCCGCCGAAGCCGAGTGAGGGCAATGCACTGTGCGCAGCGGAGACGTTTATGCAGGCGCCGCCGGATGTGGTGCGGCGCAGCACCTCCTCGGCGAGCGCATCGTCCTTGCTGTAGACGTACAGGGCGAGCGGTCGTTCCCCGGCGTTGATCTCGGCGATCGCCTTGTCGAGGTCGTCGTAGGGGACGACGGGCAGGATCGGCCCGAAGATTTCCTCCCTCATGATCCGCAAGTGATCGGGCGGGTCGAGCACGAGCGAGAGCGGCAATCGCCGGGTGGGCCGGTCACCCTCCCCGCCGAGCGTCACCACTCTGGCGCCTGCCGCTCTCGCCTCCTCGACCAGGTCCTGGATCCGGCTCAGGTGGCGTTCGGTGATGATCCCGGTGCAGTCAGCCGAGGATGCGTAGCCGGGCAGTTCCTGCGTCAGGTAGGTCTCGGCATGCTCGATGAACGTGTCGAGTTGGGCGCGCGGGACGAGCACGTAGTCGATCGAAATGCACATCTGCCCGTTCTTGATCAGCTTGGTGCCGACGACGCTGCGCACGCTTTCGGCGTCCACGCTGTCTGCGGCGAGGATCGCCGGACACTTGCCGCCGAGTTCGAGGGTGACCGGCACGAGGTTCTCGGCGGCCGCTTTCGCGATCTCACGCCCGATCGCCGGGCTGCCGGTGTAGAGCAGATGGTCCCAGCGCAGGGTGGGGAACTCCTGCGCGAGCCTCAGGCCGCCGACCGACACCGCGACGAGATCTTCGGGAAACGTTTCGCCGATCATGCGGTGCAGCAACTCGGCGCAGGCCGGGGTGTAGTCCGACGGTTTGATGATCACCCGGTTGCCGGCGGCGAGCATATCGACCAGCGGACCGACGGACAGATCGAAGGGGAAGTTCCACGGCACGATGTTGCCGATGACACCTTTGGGTTGGTAGCGGAGGCCGGCGCGGGCCGTGCCGAAAAGTCCGGGATCGGCGGTCCGCTCCTCGGTCGCGAGCCACACATCGAGGGATTGCGCCGCGAACGCTGCGCGTCCGGCGACGCCGAGTACCTCGACGAGGTCGGTGAACAGGTCCGGATGAGCGCCGAAGTCCGCGCGCATCGCCGCCTGAATCTCGTTGCGGTGCGCGAGCACCATCTGCGCGAGAGCGGCCAAATTGGTGCTGCGCGAGTCGAGGCTCGGGTAGGGATCGGCGAGAAACGCCTGCCGCTGCGACGCGTACAACCGATGCAACTCAGCGATTGCCGCACTGTCGTCGACAGTGTGGTCGGCAGATGCGGTGACGAGGGTGGTCATCGATGTCTCCAACGGTCCGAGGCGGCTTCAACCTAGTGAAACATTTGGCGACGATGTTGCACAAGGGATGCTGGGCGTGCCATCGTGTCGGCGACGCCTCCGCAGCGCGTCGATGGGAGCCCCGTGACCGCCAGCCCCACCCCCGCAAGCGAATCCGACAACCATGTCGATGTGCTCGTCGTCGGTGCCGGGCTGTCCGGCATCGGCGCTGCCTGCCACCTGATCACCGGCGTCCCAGGTACCACGTACGAACTTGTCGAGGCACGCGCCACCAGCGGCGGCACCTGGGACCTGTTCCGGTATCCGGGCGTGCGTTCAGACTCCGACATGCACACCCTCGGCTACCGGTTCTGGCCGTGGCGCAGCCACAATGCGATCGCGGCGGGTTCGGATATCCTGCGCTATCTGCGTGACACCGCGGCCGAGTTCGGCGTGGACGTGCACATCACCTACAACACCCGCGCCGTGCGGGCGGACTGGTCCAGCGACCACGCACAGTGGACGGTGACGCTCGAGAACTCCAGAACCGGCCGGCGTAGCGCGCGCACCTGCGCGTTCCTGTATTTGTGCGCGGGCTACTACGACTACGACTCCGGCTACAGCCCGACCTGGCCGGGTGTCGAAGACTTCGGCGGAACGATCGTGCACCCGCAGCACTGGCCGGCCGATCTCGACGTCGCCGGCAAGCGGGTCACGGTGATCGGCAGCGGCGCCACCGCCGTCACGCTTGTCCCCGCGCTTGCCGAGGCCGGCGCGCAGGTAACCATGGTGCAACGCTCGCCGTCCTACGTGATGTCGCTGCCGACGCGCGACCCCGTCGCGAGCCTGCTGCGAAAACTGTTGCCTGAACGTAGCGCCCTGTCCGCGATCCGTTGGAAGAACGCCAAGACTGCTACCGCGATCTACCAGCTGTGCCAGCGCTACCCCGACCGGGCGCGCGCCGTGCTGCGCCGGGCTGTACGCAAGCAGTTGCCGGCCGGATTCGACATCGACACCCACTTCACGCCGACCTACCAACCGTGGGACCAGCGGATGTGCCTGGTGCCGGACGGCGACTTCTTCGCCGCCATCCGCGCGGGCAACGCCGACGTAGTCACCGGCCACGTCGACTCTTTCACCGAGCAGGGGCTGCGGCTGGCGTCGGGCGCGACGGTCGAGGCGGACATCATCGTGAGCGCGACCGGCCTGACCCTGATGCCTTTTGGCGGAATCGAGTTGAGCGTCGATGAGGACCCGGTGCGGGTTGCGGAGCGGGTCGCCTATAAGGGCATGATGTTTGACTCGGTCCCGAACCTAGCCTTCGCGATCGGCTACACGAACGCGTCCTGGACGCTGAAGGTCGACCTGGTCTCGGCCTATGTGGCCCGGCTCGTGCGCTACATGCGAGAGCACTCCTACGCCCGGGTCGAGCCGCGCCTGCCCGACGTTCCGATGGCCACGTCGTCGTTCATCGAGATGACCTCGGGGTACTTCGAGCGTTCCCGATCCGCGCTGCCTCTGCAGGGCGATCGCGCGCCGTGGCGGCTGGCGCAGCACTACTTCCGCGACTCCGCCGTGTTCCGTGAGCCGTTCGATGCCAGCGAGTTGCGCTTTCGTTCGGCTTCCACGGCGCCAGCCGCGACCGGGCTGCGCCGATGAGATCGGTCGTCTGCCATCGCGGCGCGTTGGAGGTCGCCGACGTGCCGCAGCGCGTCCCCGGCCGCGGGCAGGTGCTGCTCGACGTAGGCCGGTGCGGGATCTGCGGCTCAGACCTGCACGCGCGCCACCACGCCGACGTGCTTGCCGAGGCCGGCTATCACACCGCGATGCGATCCAAGCAGCGCGTCGTGTTCGGGCATGAGTTCGCCGGCACGGTTCTCGAGTACGGACCCGGCTGTCGCAAGAAGCTGCCAGTCGGCACCGAGGTGGTCGCGTTACCGCTGCTTCGGACCGCCAACGGCTTGGACGCGATCGGCATCTCCGCTGCGGCGCCCGGCGCGTACGCCGAGCAGGTCGTGGTCGAGCAGTCGCTGATGTGCGCGATACCGAACGGGCTCCCGCTCGACGTCGGTGTGCTGACCGAACCGATGGCGATCGGCTGGCACGCCGTACGCCGCGCCGAGGTGAGCAAGAAGGACGTCGCGATCGTTATCGGCTGCGGCCCGGTCGGGCTGGCGGTCATCTGCATGCTCAAGGCCCGCGGCGTGCGCACCGTCGTCGCCAGCGACCTGTCCCCCGGGCGACGAGCACTCGCCCAGACCTGTGGCGCCGACACCGTCGTGGACCCGCTCGAGCAACACCCCTACCAGGCCGCAGGTGATCGCGGCTTCCTCACTACGGTGCCGGACGCCGTCGAACTCGGCGTCAGCACCGTGGAGAAGCTCACCCGGCTACCGGTGCCGTGGCATCACGCGTGGCGCGTCGCCGAGAAGCTCGGCGCCGTGCCAAAGCGTCCGGTGATCTTCGAATGCGTCGGCGTGCCCGGCATCCTCGACAGCATCATCACCAGCGCGCCCCTGTACTCGCGGGTTGTCGTAGCCGGCGTGTGCATGGTTCCGGACACGATCCGCCCGGTGATGGCGATCAACAAAGAGGTCGACCTGCGCTTCGTCGTCGGCTACACACCGCTGGAGTTCCGCGACACCTTGCACATGCTCGCTGACGGCTCGGTCGACCCCACGCCGCTTGTCACCGCATCGGTAGGTCTGGACGAGGTGGCGAGTGCCTTCGACGCCCTCACCGACCCCGTGAAGCACGCCAAGATCCTCATCGACCCCCACAAAGCCGCAGCAGTGGCCGACCCGAGTACCAGGACGGGACAGCAATGACAGGCATCGACATGAGCCAGTTCGACATCACCGAAACCAACCGGGCCGTCCGAGAGCTGATCGAGCTCACCGACAACCCTCGCCATCGCTACTTGCTGCAGGCCTACGACCGGCATCGCAATCTCGAGCACGCGGGACGCTTCGAGGAGATCTTCACCCCCGAGATGACCGTCGAACACCCGGTGTACCGGTTCCACATGGGGACGCCGATGACCCTCGAGGGACGCGAGCAGGTTGAGCCGGTCTACCGGTACTGGGCCGAGACGCACCAATCGGTGTTCTACATCGCCAGCGAGACCATCGCAGTGGGCGACTGGCTGGTCGTGAGTTCAACCCTCGGGTACCAGCAGATGCTGGGCTCCGATCTTGCAGCCAGCGGGTTCGAGGTCGACGATCCGGAGGCGATGTACCTGCGCAAGGGGCGGGTCGCCATGGTGTGGCCATACGACGAGCGGTGCCGCCTGGTCGGCGAGAACGTATGGGAGTTCGACGAGTCCGAACGCGAGCTGATCAAGCTCGACCCGTCGGACGTCCTGACCACTCAGCGCGCCGCCGGGTTGCTCGAACCACTGATCACACCGCTGCCGACCTTCGAGGACAGCATGCTGCCTCACACACCCCGACCCAGCCCGTGAGCAGGAACGCCCCCACCGGACCACGGCGACTGATCGAGGACCGATGACGAACTTCGCAGACCAACTGGGTACGGCTGCACTCGCAGATCCGGACCGCCCAGCGGTCAAGCTGGATGATCAGGTACTGACCTACCAGGCGTTCGAGGATGCCGCGAGTCGGTTCGCCGGCGTGCTCAGCGACATGGGCGTGGGCGCGGGTGACCGCGTGGGGATGCAGCTGCCGAATGTGGCGGCATTCCCCATCGTGTACCTCGCCACGCTGCGACTCGGGGCCGTCGTCGTGCCGATGAATCCACTGCTGACCGAGCGCGAGGTCGGCGACCAGCTCTCCGACTCGGGCGCGACGGTGATGCTCGGATGGCACGGCTTCGCGCACACCGCGACCGCCGGCAGCGAACGCGCCGGCACCCGGTGCATGCTCGTGGACCCCGGCAGGTTCCACCGTGTGCTCGACGATGCGGCGCCGGTGGCCGGTGTCGCCGATCGCGCCGACGACCAGGCCGCGGTGATCATCTACACCTCCGGGCACGACCGGCACCCCGAAAGGTGGCAGGTGATTCAGCGGGATCGGGCCAACGTCTTCGGCGGTGTGCCCACCATGTACTCGGCTCTGCTGAACCACCCCGATCGGGCCGAGTTCGATACGTCCAGCCTCACGCTGTGCGTCTCCGGCGGGTCGGCGCTGGCCGTCGAGGTCCTGCGCGGGTTCGACGCGGCGTTCGGAGCCAAAGTGCTCGAGGCGTGGCCCGTTCGTCATGAGCGCCTACTGGAACCGTGCCGACGCCACAGCCGATGCGATGCGCGGCGGCTGGTTGCACACCGGGGACATCGCCACCGTCGACGAGGACGGCTACTACTACATCGTCGACCGTTCGAAGGACCTGATCATCCGCGGCGGCTACAACGTCTACCCACGTGAACTGGAAGAGGTGCTGTACCAGCATCCGGCGGCCCACAAATACCCACGCGCGATCTGGTTCGTGGACGAACTGCCCAAGGGCGCCACCGGCAAGATTCTCAAACGCAAGATCGCCGTACCCAAGGACGTCTCATCAACCACCACGGCCAGCGGACCCAGCTGCCGGAGATCGACGCACGGCGCGTCAGCGCGGACTGCGCCAGCAGGGGCCGCAGACATGGCCCAGCAGACCACACCACACACTGAACGCGGAGGATCAGATGAGCAGCATCACTGAGCACGGCGAGCACCGGGCGGCGGCTCCCAAAGGCGTAAACGCCTTGTGGGACAGGCAGTTGCCGCACTATCCCAACACCGGGCCGCGCTTGCTGTACCTAGGAATCACAGTCGCCGCGACGATCGCCTTGTACTACGAGCTGTACGTCCAGGGCGCGGTCTCGAACACGATCATCGCCGACTTTCATTTCAGCTTTCAGCTGTTCGTGACCATCGTCGCCATCAGCAACGTCTGTGGCGCCCTCGCGTCGTTGGCCGCGGGGCTGGCCGACCGGTGGGGCCGCGCCAACCTGGTCGTGGTGGGGCTGCTGCTCACCGGCCTCCTGGTCCTGTTCGCGATCCCGAACGCCACGAGCAAGCTTGAGTTCGGCGTGTACTCCGCACTCGTAGGCATCGTCGAAGGGATGGCGCTGGTCGCCACACCGGCATTGATCCGCGACTTCTCACCCCAGGTCGGACGCGGCACGGCGATGGCGTTCTGGACCATGGGACCGGTGCTCGGCAGCCTCGTGGTCACCGAGGTCTCCAGCCACACGCTATCCAGCCACTCGGACTGGCAGTACCAGTTCCGCATCTGCGGCATCGTCGGCCTCATCGTCTGGTTCATTGCGCTGCTGGGACTGCGCGAACTGTCACCACGCCTGCGCGACCAGCTGATGGTGAGCATGCGCGACCGCGAACTGATCGAGGCCCGCGCGGCTGGCATCGACCCCGAGCAGGCCACCAAGGGACACTGGCGTCAGATGCTGAAGCTTGACGTCGCCGGCTCTGCGCTCGCGATCAGCCTGTTCCTGATGGCCTACTACGTTTTCGTCGCGTTCCTGGTGGTCTACTTCGCGACCGTCTTCGGCTACTCCGCGGGCAAGGCAAACTCCCTCGCGAACTGGTATTGGATCACCGCAGCGATCGCCATCGCGGTCGTCGGACTCGCCTCCGACCGGGTCCTGGTACGCAAACCATTCATGATCGCGGGAGCGTTGATCAGCCTCGTCGGTCTCGGACTGTTCGCCGCGGCCGCCACCGATCCGTCCACCGGCTACTACACCCTCGCATTCGACTTCGTGCTCATAGCCGTCGGAGTCGGCATGGCCTACGTGGCCTGGATGGCCGGCTTCACCGAAACCGTCGAAGCGCACAACCCGGCCGCTACCGCGACCGGCCTGGCTATCTACGGCTGGACCGTTCGCACCGTCGTGTTCCTCGCCTTCATCCTGCTGCCCGTCGTGGTACCGGCTACCACCACGCTCGCAGACAAAGGAGCACGGGTCTCGAGCATCGTCGCCACCTACCCCAAGCAGGTACAGGTGCTGAACACGGTCGATCCGGCAACGCTCACCGCGCTCAACGCGAACCCCAATGACACGGCCGCACAGGCTAAAGCCCTGTCCGAGCTGTCAGGGCTGTCCGTCACAGACGTCGCCAAGGTCACGACACTCGGTACGAAGTACATCAAGGAGCTGGCCACAGCGACCGCAGTGGACCCCGCCACGCTCACCACCGTAAGCACCAACCCGACCAACCAGTCGGCCGCGGCAAGAGCCGTCGGCGAGATCGCATCCAAGTTCAGCATCTCGCCGCCACAGGCGACCGCGCGACTGGTAGCGCTCGGGCAAGTCCCGCAGGCAGACCTGCTGTTCCTCAAGACCAACGGCACCAAGGTGCAGGCGGCAGGGGCGAGCCTTCAGGCGGTCTCCAAGATCCCAACCGCCGACCTGGCCTACCTCTCCGACAACGGCGCGAAGGTCGCAAAAGCCCAGAAGGACAACCCCGGGCAGTGGCAAACCTGGTGGTGGGTCTGCTTCATCGCCCAGTGCCTGTTCATTCCGTTCGTATTCCTGATGGCCGGCCACTGGAACCCGCGCAAGGCGAAGGCGGCTGAGCGCGCACACGAACAGATGGTCATGCGCGAACTAGCAATGCTCGAGCAGCAGCGCGGCGCGGCGGTATAAGTGCTCGCTGGGCGAACACGGCTCAGCAATGTCGCCGTCCCCCCGCTGGCTGGTGACCTGGCTTTGTACGAACAGACATCCGGTTAGTCCAGGCTCGGCTTGGAGCCGGTGATCTCGCGGTAAGTCGTCGGAGCTTGGGCGCTGCCCAGGCGCCGGCGGCGCACCGAGGGCCACTTCCCTTGGCTCGCCCCGTAAGCGGAACGCCCACGACCGTCGCCAGATGGAGTACGCATTCGGATTGACTTACTGGCCGGATCAAGGCCGTCCGTCGCTTAGGACGCCCCGTGACCGGGCGGACCCCGCAGACCATCCCCATCGGGCGGCCGACCCGGTGACGGGCGCTCTACGGAACGACCATGATCGACAGCACGATGCGGTCTTCCGTCGCCACACACGGGGTCGCCGACGGTTCGACTATCGAGCAGTCCCGCGTAGTGGACTGATCGTTGGTGGCGCATCGCCGTCTGCCGCAGCCGACACGCCGCGCCGCCGCGGTCGCAGCCGCCACACTGGGAGGCGCGAGGCACCGCGACAGGCACCGATGACCGCGTCGTCGCAGCGATCATCGCCAATCGCCTGCCATCTGCAGCACAGCGGTGGCGACGGCGTCCGGGTCCACCAGCATGTGCAGGTGCCTGCCGGGCACGTGCGCGGTCGGCCAGCCGTGATCGGCCGCCTGCGCCGCTCCCTCGTCATACGGGCTAGCGAACCAGACGTATCCGCACGGCGGCACAGCCCAGCCATCGGGCGCGGGCGGCAGATGGTCGTAGTAGGCCAGCGGCATTCGCTGTTGCTCAACCTCCACCTCGGCCCGCACGTCCGCATTAGGGAACAGTTCGGCGACGTCGGCGTCGTCCCACCATGCCGTCCACGGCGGCAGCAGTCCATCGATGGTGGCGAGCCGGTTCAAGAATTCAGGCGTGCTGTGGCGGCCGGCGCCTGGCAGTGCGGAGTCGATGAACACAACCCCGCGAACCTGGCTACCGAGCGCGTCGATGAGTGCCGGGACGTACAGTCCGGCGTTGCTGTGCGGGACCAGGACGACCGGTTCGTCCGCGGCCGATCGGATAATCGCATCGACCCCTGCGGGCCAGTACGGTCGGGCGCTGCGGGCGACAGCCAGCAAGCTAGGCACGTGCACACGCCGGTCCCTGCCCTGCAGCGCGCGTGCGGTCGGATGCCAGGTCGCCGGTCCGAGAAACGGGCTGTGGATCAGCACCAGCGACGGCCCCATCCCGGCAGCATGCCAGGCTGCCTCAACTCTCCACCACGCCGACTCCGTGAGCCGCTCGGCCACCAGAGCGTCGCCAACGCCGGGTTCAGCTCGCACGCGTGTCCCCGCGCGTCGCTGCTCAAGAATCGTTCCCTGGGCCTTCAGGCCGCGCGGCAGCGGATGAGCGAGACGCTCGCCACCCGGCCCCAAGCGTCAACCCATCAGTGGGCCGCGGTCGGAAGCCGTACCTAGCGGATTGCCCGATGATCATGGTCGTCCCGCAGGCGGCCCGGTCATCGGGCGGGGCCCCTGGGAGCGCGAGTGGCAGGCCAATTTGTCGCCGTCACCACGGCGGGTCGATACGATCTTGACTGTTCCGCGGCCCAATGGCGCGATGGACGACGATCGATCCCAGCGTGTTCAGGCCTGGGGATGTGTCCTACCTGCACATCCCGTGCCACGCCCCGGCTCGGGCGGCTGACTTCTACGGGGCAGTGTTCGGTTGGACGCTTCGCCGCGGTAGGGGGCTGAAGACCGCGATGAGCGCGTCTCCTACCCGCTGCGCGGAATAGGCGCCACCGATCGGACAAGGATGGTGTGTCGTGCCTTGCGTTTCGACCAGAGTGGCGATGGCCGAGTGTCGACCCGCAGCCGAGGATCAGGTCACCCTCCAATGGCCGATCTGAGTGCGTGACTCCACGACCGCCGGCCGCGCGCGGATGGACTGCGCGGGGTCAGAATTCACGGGCCGGCGACAGGCGTCGCCGGAGCTTCCTGGCAAGTGCGTTCGTCATGATCACCTGGAACGCGCCGACGCCGTGTTGGCTCCACCGCCGGCGTCTCACTGGAACGGCAGATGGCCAGCAGCCGATCCAGGTTATTACGCTGTCGAGATATGGCGTTTGATGGTGCTTGTTGCTGTGCTCGGCGTGGCGGGATGCAGCTCGCCGACGCACAAGGCGCCGCGCTCGCCGGCGTCGGTGACGGTGACTTGCCGGGCCGACGTTCGGGGTGCCATACCAAGTGCGTCGGCCATGGCGTTTGCGCGAGGAAATCTCGCGTACCGGGTCAAGCTTCGCGGCCTGGTAGGCCGCGTCACCACAATGGGGACGAACCGGCTCGATGTCACCGTCTCCGGTGCGACTCGCTCGGCTCTGGAGGGTCTGTGCACCACGGCGGCTGTGTCGATCCGCCCGGTTGTTGTTGCGGCTGTCCGGGGCAGCGCTGGTGGCGCATGCCCCGGTGAGGCGCCGCAGACCGATGCCGCGTTTCAGGCGTTGCCGCGCACGATCCAGACCGCGATCCGTCGGTGTCTCGCCGCCGCACACTGCCCCGCCACCACCCACAGCGCCAAATCTGGCCCGATCTGCGACTTGACGGGTGAGCACCGTTTCCTGCTCGGTAACCCATTAGCCTCAGAGTTCGATGTGGCCTTGCTTCTCACACCCGCAAGCCGTTCTTCGAACGGGATTCGTTTCTCGCTCCGCGGCGACATCTCCGCTCTTGAGAGCTACACCAGCGCGCACAACACGACCACGACTGGGCAGCCACCGACCGGCGGCGTCGAGTCGTGCGGCCAGTCATTTCCCTGCTCCGACTACCTCGCCGACGTCGTCAACGACCGCGCAGTCGTGGTCAGCTACGTGACTGGCGAGATCGTCGGCAAGGTGGAAATCACCGGACTCCGAACCAAAGGGGCGGCGATCACGCTCGCCGACCAGGTGACATCCAGCTCGTCCGGCGTCCACCTCAGCCGGGGCTGAAACCTCGGGTAACGACCGGTCGCCATCGTTTCGGGAGAGGCAGATGATCTTCGGTAGCCCACATCGATCGACCACCGGGCTCGGCGGCGTGGACCGGAGACTTCGACAAGGATGCGCACTGCTCGGTCAAGACATCCGTCGCGGCTCCGCAGAGATGGGGCCGGGCGCGGCCGAACGAGTCTACTGCCGCCCCGCTGAGTCGAGTGCCAGGTAGCCGAACCAAGGCTCCCAATCATCGATGAGGCAACCAACGTCCCCGCTGCCGGCGAGCGCGCCGTCGCCAAACGCCCGTCGGCGAACCACCGACAGCCATGCCCCCAGGGTGACCCGTTCCATCAGGCGATCATGGTCACCGAAGCGAAGCATCACCTATGCCGATTTGGCCACCGCGCTTCCGGACAGCCCTGACCGCACCGACCTTTACCCGCAGCCTCGTCTACGTCGCAAGGCTAATGAGCCGCCGACACTCAGGCATGGCCCGTAACGATCGGTGTTCCGGCGTGTGTGGCTCGGCTCCAACGATCTAATCTTCCGGATGGTTCACTTGCGGTCACACCGCGATAATTCGGCCCATGGACACCCACTATTCGGCACGGGTGCAGGCCGCCGCAGACCGACTCGACTCCGGTGACAGCGAGTTCGCTGCGCGGGAGTTCGCAGCGCTCGCGGCGGACGCCGCGCTGCCCGCGGCGGACCGGATAGTGATGTATGTGAATCTCGCGACCGTGTGCTCAGCAATCGGTCGGCACAATGAAGTGATCGCGGCCTTCGACCGCGCGATCGAACTCGAGCAGCCCGACCATTTCGCCCGCGATTCCAAGCAGGTCTGGCTCGACAATCATGCTCAACCCACCCTGGGGCAGACACCGCTGTTCGCTGGCCCGTTTCGTGCGTCATACGTCGGCTGGTCCGTTGTCTGGCAGGCGAGCCTGGGCTGTGCCGCGCTCATCGCAACCTTGCTCATCGTCAGCGCCGTATGGCGCGGTGATGTCGGGCCCGGCGATGTGATCACCGGGGCCGTGATCACCGCGATGTTTGGTGCAGCGATGGCCGCTATCCGCGCCCTCGTGCGCCGGCAATGGATCACCTTTAACGGCTCGACGGTGACCTACCGCCCAGCCCTCGGTCGCCGAAGAAGCTTCACTGTGCAGCAGGTCAGCCGCGTCAGACGAAAGAACTCACGGCGCGGCCCGTACTTCGCGATCACCCTGGCAGCCCAAGGCCGCAGACCGCGCCGAGTCACAATTCCTGCGTACGCCGTGGCGAACTCTGCCAGCCGCGGCCAATGGTTGCAGCGCCTCGCGCCGCTGTACGACGTCGATCTCGACCCCGCCACCACCGCGCTACTGCGACCCTGGCGCTAGTAGGGCCGCCCGGTGGAAGAGCCAGCATTGATGAACACAGATCGACCCGACACCCTACGAGATCGATATACGGCGTTGGACGCCGATAGACGTCGGGCAGAGGGCGTCGGCTCAATCCGGTGTCGGTGCCACGCAATACGATTCGCTGATGGCAACTCGACGGCACTGGGTGATCGCCGCCGCACGGGACCACGCGAGGCGCGGCGTAAGCGGCGGCTTGGTCATGGCCAACCACGGCAAGCGGTCGCCCGTGGCCCGGATGACGGCCGGTGCCGGCACCCTCATCTACTCGCCGATGACCACCTACCTACCCCCACGGTGAGCCGCTGCGAGCGGTCACCGTCGTCGGCGACGTTATCGGCGACGAGCCCGAGCCGAGCGATGTAATCGCAGGCGGGTTCCGTCGTGCGGCAAGTCTCCGTGAGATCGAGCCGCTGCCACTCGAGGAGATCCGCGACCACCTGCCCGTCTCGCGCATTCGGTTCGGCTTCTTTGAGCTTGACGCGGTAGACGCCGAGGTCATCTGGAGACTCGGGCCGCACCCGGCCGCAGAGCGAAATCCGACTACCTCCAACGCGTAACCGATGAGGCAACGGCCGACCTCGACGATGTGTATCAGTTACGGATCCCGCTTGCGGTCACGGGTTTGCGATGAGACTCGACCGAATTTGTCGAGGTGCAGGCTTCGGCTGATCGCGTCGCTAGTTGTTCGGGTTGATCCAGTCGGGCCGTCGAAGCGTCAGTGCAGTGGTGAGGATCCAGGCGAACAGGAGTGCGGGCATCGCTGTGATCAGGGGGCCTTCGAGGGACAGCAGGCCCCGAGGCGTCACTAGTGAGGCGAGCAGCAGTAGGTGGGCTGCGGCGGTGAGGATGGCCAGTTCGGCGGTCCGTCGCGGTAGCCGCTTGGTCGTAAGTGCAACGGAAGTGTAGGCGCCGAGGGCGAGGATGGCCGGCATGCCGGACATGGCGAGCAGGGCGAAGGTCATGTCGTAGAGGACTCGAGCTGTGGCTGCGTCGGGTACGCGGTAGGCGAGAACGAAGCAGCTCGTGAATCCAGCCATCAGCAGAAGGACCATGCCGCTGAACGCGACGCCGAACAGGCTCGTTGCAAGGGTGTCCGAGGCGGATGCGCGGCGTAGTCGAAGCCATACCGCGCCGCCGAAGACCATCCAGAGAGTGACTCCGACGGTGTCGAGGACGACGGCCCCGCGGAGGGCGGCTTGATGGTCGATAACGAATCGGGCGACCTGTGACCCGGACGCGGAGGTCGACGGCATCTGCCAGATGGGAACCAGGAGATTGCTGGCCGTCGGGATCAGGAACCCCGCGACCCCAGCGATCACGCCGACGTTGATCCGTCGGATGTCAGTTCGACTCGCCATAGTCATCGGTGCTCCTAATCGCTCGGCTATCTAGACAATGACTAGTTTTACGGTCAGGCTGTATCTTGTCAACGCCTAGATACAGGTAGCGTCTGCCCTATGGCGACCGACCCACCCAAGCCCTACCACCACGGCCATCTGCGCCATGCGCTCATCGACGCTGCCGTCGCCGAGGTCGAAGCGGTAGGACCCGCCGCATTAAGCATGCGCGAGATCGCCCGACGGGCCGGGGTATCGCACGGAGCCCCCGCCCACCACTTCCACGACAAGGCCGGGATCTTCACCGCCATCGCAACCGAAGCTTTCCGTCTGGCTAGCCAGACCATCGGTCCGGTCGCGGACGGGCCGTACGGCTTCCTCGACGGCGGCACCGCCTACATCAGCTTCGCGCTGGCACACCCAGGCCATTTCGCCGTCATGCTCCGTCCAGACCTCTACCACGACGACGACCCCGAACTCATACTCGCCCGCGACGAGGCATTTCAGATCCTCTATGGCAGTGCAGGCAACCTCTACGGCCTACCACCAGACACCGACGTCACCGGCGTCGTCCTCGCCGGCTGGTCCCTCTCCCACGGCTTCGCCACGCTCTGGCTCAACGGCAACCTCAAAGACCGGCTCGGGCCAACCCCCACCGACATCGCCGACCAACTCCGCGACGGCGTCATCCGACTTGGCCGCGCCCTGGAAGAACAACGAGGCGACCAGTAACGACGAACATCTGGAATTGCCGCTGGGCGGGCGCGGAAGGCATAGCGTCCGACTGCCGCGGACGGGGTGTGTCTGCGCTCGGTCATCGATCTTCAACCGAGGCAGAACTCATTGCCTGCCGGGTCCGTCATGACGGTCCATCCAGGTAGTTGATCAACACAGTTCGCGCCCAGCCCGATTAGGCGCTCTACTTCTTCCTTCGGGGTCTTGCTGGCCAGATCTATGTGCATGCGAGTCTTCGTCGTCTTCGGCTCGGGGACTCGCCAGAAGATGATTCGCCTGATTCCGCGACTGTCCGGTGCCCTCAGTCGCACCACCTCGTCGCTCTCGAACTCAATCGGACCCGTTGACCAACTCACCGCCGGCGTCGGCGACCACAGCATCCGGCTCGTACAACGCGGCCACGCCGTCCACGTCGCCGACGTTCGCTCGCTCCAGGAACAGCCGGCCGAGGTACTCAAGCTCGGCCGCCCGTTCACGGTCATCGAAGTCGGTCACGGCGCCGCCTCCTTTGCGGGCGGCCGCCCGGCTGGGATCGCTATCGGTGTCCCACCGGCATCACCCAGCGGAAGGCACTGAGGAACGGGCTTCGGCACCAGCATGAAGCCGAACACTCACATCGACGCATGCCGGCCGCCTCGGCCACACGAGTTCCGACGGCCGCGCACACGTACAGGCTGACGACCGCGATAACCCCTCGCCTCATGTAAGCACCGTAGGCCGATCGGCATTCAGGACTACGCGGCACGGTCATAGCGGCGTAGCGTCTCCACCACTCATAGCCGCGTTGCGCCTCTACCATAGCCGCGTTGCGCCTCTACCACTCATAGCCGCGTTGCGGCGTCGGATCCTCGCAGCGCGGGCGGGCCGCGAAGTCAGCTGACGCGTCGATAGCGGATGTGGGTGGTCAGCGGCGAGTGAAGCACTTCGACAGGCTCGAAGCCGAAGGACTCACCCCCGTCGAAAATGTGCTCGCCGGACCCGAGTAGGACGGGCGCGATGTCCAGGGTGAGTTCGTCGATCACCCCGGCCGCCAGTGCCTGCCGGACGGTCGAGGCCCCACCAGCGATATCCACCCCGTTGTCCCCGGCGGCCTCACACGCTGCGGCGTAGGCCGCGTCGAAGCCCTCGGTGATGAAATGGAAGGTCGTCCCCCCGTCCATTCGGATCGGATCATGGTGGTGATGGGTCAGCACGAACACCGGCGCGTGATACGGCGGTTCAGGGCCCCACCAGCCCGACCATTCCTCACCCCAGTCCCCGCGGATGGGGCCGAACATGTTCCGCCCCATCACATAGGCACCCCGGGGTCGCATGAGCCACTCGTTCGCAATCTTGTCAGCGTCGTTGGCCCGCGGGTCGCCGATGTGCCAGCCGTGCAGCTGCCGTCCCCGCTTGCCCAGCGGTTCGTCCCGGCTCTGATCCGGCCCGGCAACGAAACCGTCCAATGAGATCGACATGTGGCACGTTGTGTCCGGCACTGCGAACCTCCTGAACGAATGCGACTTGCAACGGTCGCGCGGACGCTAGCAGGTAGCGGTCAACGCGGGTGCTATACGCGGCATCGTGACGCGGAGGATCAGACCAACCGCGCTCGGGTTCGCCCACGGCATCCCCTCCCGGGCGCACTCCGGCCGCGGTTGACGGGCCGACTCCAGGCTCACCGAAGCCGCGATCCAGCTCCCCCGCCTTGGCGGACGTAGTTGGACGCACCGTCAGGTAGGGCCGCCCGGTGACGGGATGTCTTACGGGACGAGCGTTCAACTCCGCCAACGACGCAATCTTCGGGACCGGGACCAGTTGCGTCCATCGACGAGGTGCTCGATCCGCCCGCTGAGCAGCGTGGCGTCGAGATGCGAGACGACCACCGCGTTACACCACTATCAGGGACGCAACTCCCAGCCGCACCAACTAGCCGATCATGACCAGTTACACCGTTGATCGGGCACTCCCGACGCTGTCGCCAGCCTGCCCGTCCCGTTGGCGCGGGCCGGGCGCCATCGCCGGCCTGAGCATCAGGGCGAGGGCAGCGGTGGCTGCGCATGCCGCCGCGATGGCATAGAAGGCGGCGCGGTAGCCGTGGACGACGGCCGCGGCACCGGTGGCGTGGCTGTGGCTGGTCACACCGGCCGCGACGGTGACCAGTGCGGCCAGCCCCAGTGCAGCGCCGAGCTGGCGGCACATGTTGATCAGTCCAGACGCGACGCCCGCGTTGCGCGGATCGACCCCTGCGGTGGCCGCGACGACGGCCGGCATGATTGTCAGGCTCGTACCTGCACCTACGACCAACGTGGGAAGCAGCACGTGTCCGACGTAGGCGGGATACGCCGGTAGCCGGCCCAGCCATACCAGGCCGGCGGCGGCGACGAGAGCGCCGCTCACCACCAGACGGCGCGGGCCGACGGTCGGGATCAGCCTCTGCGAGATCAGGACGCCGACGCTGATCACGGACACCATCGGCAGCAGCGACAGCCCGGTGCGCAGGGCGCTCTCGCCGAGCACCTGCTGCAGGTACAGCGAGAGGAAGAACAGCGGTGCGGTGAGCACGACACCCATGCACAGCGTCAGGATGTTACCGATCCGCAGGTTGTGGACCGAGAAGAGCTCCAGCGGGATCAACGGCTGGTCTGCGCAACGCTCGATCACCACGAACGCGGCCAGCAGCACGACACCCGTGATCAACGCGGCGAGGACCTGGCCCGATCCCCAGCCGTGGTCCGGGGCGGCCGAGACTCCGTAGACGATCGCGGCGGCGGCGACCGTGATGGTGAAGGCGCCGGGCACGTCGACACGCGAGCCGTTGCCGGAGACAGCCGTGGGTGCCAGGAACATCAGGCTGGCGACAAGCAGGCCGACGCCGATCGCACGTTGACCAGCATCACCGAGCGCCAGCCCAGGGAGGCGGTCAGCAGACCCCCGAGCACGACCCCAGCGGCGCCGGCGCTGGTGGCCGCGACACCCCACCAGGTCATCGCCCGGGTGCGCTGGGCGGGCTCGGTGTGGCTGGCGGTGATCAGGCTCAGGGAGGAGGGGGCGAGCGCCGCCGCTCCCGCGCCCTGGACCACGCGCGCGACCAGAAGCATCCACCCTGACTGCGCCAGTCCGCCGAACAGGCTGGCGGCAGTGAAGACGAGCAGCCCGATCTGGAGAACGCGGCGGCGACCGAACAGGTCGCTGGCACGCGCCGCGAACAGCAGCAGGCCGCCGAAGGCGACCAGATAGCCATTGACCACCCACTGCTGCGCGTCAGCCGACAGGCCCAGCCCCGACCTCATCGAGGGCAGTGCGACGTTCACGATGCTCGAGTCGAGCACCACCATGAACTGGGCGATGCACGCGATCACAGCCACGACGGCCAGCCCCACCCCCGGCTTGGCCACCTCCTGCGGTGAGCGTCGCGTCGGGCGGGACCTCATTTCCCACCAGGCGGGCCACCGCTGCACGCAACCGCGACAAGATCCTCGGCGCGGCCAGCAATGCCTTCGCCGATCGCGATGCCGAGGTGTCGATGGCCGAGATCGCACGCCGCGCGGGCGTCGGCATGGCGACGCTCTACCGCAATTTCCCTGGGCGCCAGGAGCTGCTCGAAGCCCTCTACGTCGAGGAGGTCGATGCGATCTGCCGGGCCGCCCGCATCAAGGACGACCAGACGCCGGGCCAGGCCCTCACCGCCTGGCTTCGCCTGCTGTTCGACTTCATCCCGACCAAGCGCCTGATCGTGGCAGAGCTGCTCGAACATGCCGCCCAGGACGCCGGCGCCGATCCCAGCCAGCGCAATCGGGTGCTCGCCGCCGGCAGGCCGTTGCTCACCGCAGCCCAGGAAGCCCGTGAGGTCCGCGGCGACATCACCCTGAGCCAGATCTTCGATGCGACGGTCGCCATCGCCAAGATTCATGGCGATGGCGACTACCTCGCACCGATCATCCAGGTTCTTCTCCACGGCCTCCGTGCCCCGCCCGGCCACCCGACGGCGTGAGCATTCCCT
>JBPCOE010000059.1:0-8833 GCA_051000605.1 Jatrophihabitans sp. | reverse complement strand
AGACCGAGATCCTGGCGGCCGTCAAGACGTTCGTGGACAAGGAGATCATCCCGTACGCCACGGATCTCGAACACAAGGACGAGTTCCCCGAGGCGATCGTCGAGGGCATGAAGGAGATGGGCCTGTTCGGCCTGATGATCTCCGAGGAGTACGGCGGTCTCGGCGAGTCGCTGCTCACCTACGCGCTCGTCGTCGAGCAGATCGCGCGCGGCTGGATGTCGGTGTCCGGTGTCATCAACACCCATTTCATCGTTGCCTACATGATCGCCCAGCACGGCACGGCCGAGCAGAAGTCCTACTTCCTGCCCAGGATGGCGACCGGCGAGATCCGCGGCGCCTTTTCGATGAGCGAACCCGATCTCGGCTCGGACGTCGCGGCGATCAAGACCCGCGCGACCCCCGAGGGCGACGAGTACGTCCTCAACGGATCGAAGATGTGGCTGACGAACGGTGCCGGCTCTCGCGTTGTCGCGACCCTCGTCAAGGACGACCGTGGTGAGGACTCGGTCTACAAGAACCTGACGACCTTTTTGATCGAGAAGGATGCCGGCTTCGGCGAGACTCGGCCCGGTCTCACCATCCCGGGCAAGATCGAGAAGATGGGTTACAAGGGCGTCGAGACGACCGAGATGATCCTCGACGGCGTCCGCGTGCCGGCGAACCGGATCCTCGGCGGCGACGAGGGTCGCGGCAAGGGTTTCTACCAGATGATGGACGGCGTCGAGGTCGGTCGCGTCAACGTCGCGGCCCGCGCCTGCGGCATCTCGATCCGCGCGTTCGAGCTCGGCGTCGCCTACGCCCAGCAGCGCAAGACGTTCGGCAAGCAGATCGCCGACCATCAGGCCATCGCGTTCAAGCTGGCCGAGATGGCCACCAAAGTGGAGGCCGCGCACCTGCTGATGGTCAACGCCGCGCGACTCAAGGACTCCGGCGCGCGCAACGACGTCGAGGCCGGCATGGCCAAGCTGCTCGCGTCCGAGTACTGCGCCGAGGTCACCCAGGATTCGTTCCGCATCCACGGCGGCTACGGCTACTCCAAGGAGTACGAGATCGAACGCCTCATGCGCGAGGCGCCGTTCCTGCTCATCGGCGAGGGCACCTCCGAGATCCAGAAGACGATCATCAGCCGCGGTTTGCTCAAGGAGTACAGGCTCTAGGAACGAGCGGAGAGGCACGCTTGCGTGACTATCCCGAGAGACGACGTGCCTGTTGAGGCCCGCAGGGCCGAACACCGCGTCGCACAGTGAGCCTCGTACCGGTACTCGAAATCGGGGGCACGCACGTCAGCTCTGCGCTCGTCGACGCCTCGACGTGGCAGGTGGAGCGGACATTCCGGGCTGCGCTGGACGCGGACGGGCCGGCCGAGGATCTACTGGACGCGTTCGTCACGGCTGCTGTCGAACTCGGTTCCTGCTCGGCGCGATGGGGCGTCGCGATGCCTGATCCCTTCGACTACGTCAGCGGCATTGCGCTGTTCGAGGGCGTCGGCAAGTTCGGCGCGCTGCGTGGTGTGGATGTCGGTGCCGCCTTGCGCGCCCGGCTGGGGGCAGATGTCGCGTTCCTCAACGACGCGGACGCGTTCGTGCTCGGCGAATGGGCGGCCGGGTCCGCGCGCGGATCGGCTCGGTGCGTCGGCCTCACGCTGGGCACCGGCGTCGGATCGGGCTGGGTCGTCGACGGTCGGGTGGTAGATCCGGGCGACCCAGCCGGCGGACGCATTCACACCGCGTCAGTCGACGGTCGCCCGCTCGAGGACGTGGTGTCGCGCCGGGCGCTGCGTCACGAGTTCGCTGCCGCGGGCGGGCCCGCCTCCGCCGACGTCCGCGAGATCACTGCTCTCGCCCGCGCAGGCGACGTCGTTGCGCGCCGCGTGGTCGACGCCGCGTATTCCTCGCTCGGCACGGTCGTCGGCCCGCGCGTCGCCGCCTTCGGTGCGGACGTCCTCGTGGTCGGCGGCTCCGTCGCCGCCGCCTGGGACGTCCTGGCCGGGCCGTTCGGCGCGGGCGCCGAGCGTGCGGGTGCGGTCCTTCCGCCCGTCCGGGTCGTGGCTGACTCCGATCATTCGGCGCTGGTCGGCGCGGCCGTCCACGCCCTGCGCTGATCGATCGACGACCGGCGAGCCGGTCGCCTTCGGAGGGATCTTGCCATCATGGACAGGACAGCGGGCTGCCCGTCCGACGTCGAGTACCTCGCCACCGGGCACTTGTGACCCGTATGTTCGTATGGTGCAGCTTGTGATCGGCGCTCGGTCAGGTATTCCGCCCTTCCGAGCCCTTGTTGTTGCGGCAACCATGGCGTGCCTGGCTGCTTCTTCATGCTCAACCAACCCGCCCGGGCCAGATGGAACGCGCCGCAGTACATCTGTCTCGACCCGTACGGGCGCTCAATCCTCCGGGCGCGGTCAGAGCGGCGCTGAGCGGGCGGGCAAACCGACTGTTCAGCGGGCCGGGAGTTCAACAACCATCGGCGACCCCGCGTCGCCGATCTATGTAGTGCGATACCGCTGAGCACCGACTCGCTGGCAGCGTACGTTCGACCGCTACCGACACATCCCTTCGCCGCTTGCGAATACAACCTGGAGTACGGCGGGAGTGCCTCGATAAACGGCGAGATTCGAGCGGTCCTCCCCAGACAAGAAAGCAAAGCCCCGGGGGACGCCACGACCACTGCTCACGGTGCAGCTACGATCGTCGCGTGGCCGCGCCTCGGTCCCAGCTGTGAGCGGTGGATCCGACTGCGCGGAACGACGATTTTCGTACTGACGAGCAGCACCTATAAGGACCAGCCCAGCCCCGAGGTGTATTGCCAGACGGCCGATTTCCTTGCCAAGAAAGTTTTGGCAAAGCTCGACTCCGGCGGACTAGACCCATTACCTCTGGCAAGGCCGAGCGTCGCAACCATCGACCTCTGCAGGACCCTGTCGACAAGCGCAGCCGCCGCCTTGCTGCTCACGACTTCGGCCGACGCCGTTTCTGAAGGCTTCGGAAATCAATGCCTGTGGAATGGGGGCGCCTACGGCTTGAGCGCCGACGCAACTGTGAGTACCGAATACAGCCAAACCCATGCCGAGGCCACGACTGTCGACGGACACCGGTTGATCCCGCCGACGGCGCCGGTCACTGCTGAGAGTCCGAGCTGTACCTACGCTTCCCCGCAAGGGCATATTGCTGTCGACAACGGCGAAGAATTCATCACCGTTACCGCGACCGCCGCAAACGCTGACAAGGCCGACTTGAATCAGTTGTGCCGCATTGCCCGCCATGCCAGCGTCGCGATCCTCACCAACGCCGGCTTGCGGTGAGCGACGGTGCCCCGCCGAGAACTCCGCCGAGGCACGCTCGCGTCTTCATAAGGCATGCGACTTCTCGCCGCGACTACGCTGGCCCTGGTCCTTACAGCGTGCGCGAGCACTCCGCGACACAGGCGGACCGCGTATGCACACGGTCGCGCCACGCTACGTGCTGATAAATGATGCCTACGACCACCGTTGCTCTGCGCGGCCGCCCGCATTCCGAGTCGGCACAGTGCCTCGCGCGATGCTCGCCAAACTCGTCGTAGACGCCGACCCCTCTGGACGCTTCGAGCCGGGGGCCGACTTCGGCACGCCGCAGCTCACCGACCTGGGCTGCACGTCGGTCACCTTCGTCTGGATCGGTTGGCGGCGCGGTAGACGTCCGTGTCCGCGCGCTACGGCAAGCACGCCGACGACGATTTGACCCGACCCACGCACCAATCGCGTGAATTTGCGCAAACTCCTCGACCGGTCGACCGCAGCGTCCATCTATGCGGACTTCCCGTGCCCCCGCGGCGTGGAGGCCGGACCGAATCGACTTGACCGAAGCCGCGGCGGCCGGCGACCAGGCAAGGTCGTGGGCCGGCCCGGCGTTCGCCGCAGTCCTCACCCCGGGCATCGTCCGGCTGGCGTGCAAATTCTCGCCGGCGCACGTCTACGCGGAGGCCCGGCACACCCGACCGATCTTGGGTTGTGGCCGTGCGAGGACGGACGCAACCCAAGATCGGGGGACGGTCAGGCCTTATGTTGCATGCTCGATCGGGCCGGATTGCCCTGCTCGCCGGCCTTCGGGTCCTTCTCGTCCTGCTTGGCGCGTACGCCGGCTTCGATCCGATCGCCGAGGTTCTTGTCCACGTTGCGCCAGTATTCGAAGGCACGGCCCAGGACGAGGTCGCTGACGCCGTTGAGCAGATGGCCGACGATATTGTTGACGAGACGCTCACGGCCCGCGTCGTCGAGTACCTCGCGGACCATCGTGCCGGCCTGGCCCCAGTCGTCATCATCGGCGCGCAACGTGTAGGCCGCACGCACCATCTCGCCGTCGGAGTACCAGAGACCGCCGTCATCGGTGAGTGCCGGGTCGGCCTTCGGGCCGCCGTAGGAGTTCGGCGCGTAGACCGGGTCGGTGACGTTCTGCGTCCGCATCGCGCCGTCTTTGGAGTAACTGTTGACCGGCACCCGCGGCGTGTTGACCGGGATCTGCTTGTAGTTCGTGCCGAGCCGGGCGCGGTGCGCGTCGGAGTAGCTGAACCCGCGGGCGAGCAACATCTTGTCCGGCGACAGCCCGGTGCCGGCCACGAGATTGTTCGGCTCGAACGCGGCCTGCTCCATCTCGGTGTGGTAGTCGGTGACGTTGCGGTTGAGCGTCATCCGGCCGACCTCCCGCAGCGGATAGTCGGCGTGCGGCCAGACCTTGGTCAGGTCGAACGGGTTGAACCGGTAGGTCTTGGCGTCCTCGAACGGCATGATCTGCATGTGCAACGTCCAGCTCGGGAACTCCCCGGCCTCGATGTGGTCGTAGAGGTCGCGCTGGTGGTAATCGGTGTCGGCTGAGGCCATCTGGTCGGCTTCGTCCTGGGTGAAGAATTCGACGCCCTGGTCGGTCTTGAAGTGGTACTTCACCCAGAACCGCTCGCCCTGCGCGTTGATCCACATGTAGGTGTGGCTGGAGTAGCCGTTCATGTGCCGCCACGTGCGCGGGATGCCGCGGTCGCCCATCAGCCAGGTGACCTGGTGCGCCGACTCCGGTGACAGCGTCCAGAAGTCCCACTGCATGTCGTGATCACGCAGGTTGTTCGCCGCGCGGCGCTTCTGCGAGCGGATGAAGTGCTGAAACTTCAACGGGTCCCGCATGAAGAACACCGGCGTGTTATTGCCGACCAGGTCGAAGTTGCCCTCGCCGGTGTAGAACTTCACCGCAAAACCGCGCGGGTCGCGCCACGTGTCGGGGCTGCCCCGCTCGCCCGCGACGGTCGAGAACCGGATGAGCACCTCCGTTTCGGCGCCGGGCTGGAACACGCCCGCCCGGGTGAAGGCGCTGACCTCCTGCGTCACCTGGAACGTCCCGAACGCACCGCCGCCCTTCGCGTGCGGCTGACGCTCCGGGATGCGCTCGCGGTTGAACATCGCCATCTGCTCGATCAAGTAGTGATCATTGAGCAGGATCGGGCCGTCCGGCCCGACAGTCAGCGAGCGCTCATCGCTGGCGACAGGTATCCCGGCGTCCGTGGTCGTCGGCCGTGCGTCTGGTGCGGTCACTAGAACTCCCTATTTTTGGAAACAGTCAGACTGTTGATTTCCGCTGGCATCTTTGAGCCGGCAGTCGGGGCATACGCCCCAGAACACGAGTTCGGCTTCGTCGAGCGCGTATCCGGCGTCATCGCTCGGCGTCAGACATGGTTGGTCCCCGGTGGCGCAGTCGACATCGGTCGTGCGCCCGCAGGCACGGCACACGAGATGATGGTGGTTGTCGCCGGTCCTGGACTCGAACAGCGCGGGCAACCCCGCCGGCTCGATCCGGCGGGCGAGACCGGCGTCGACGCATGCGGCGAGCACGTCATAGACAGCCTGCTTGGAGACTGTGCCCAGCGTCGTCCTGACCTGTTGGGCGACCTGGTTGGCGGTGACGTGCGGGTGTTCGGCGAGGACCCCCAGCACCGCCACCCGCGGCCGGGTCACACGCAGACCTGCACCACGCAGCGCCGCTTCAAACGAAAGAACCATCGTTCGTAACCTTGCACCGTTTCTGGATCGAGTCAAGCCACGCTCGCAGCGACGCAATAGTCCCAAAGCTTCTCGGCGTCCGCGTCGGTGTACCGCGTGAACGGCAGGTAGGACGTCGGCCGCGGGCGCCGGTCGTGCCAGAACAACCCGCTGGTGCGCCCCGCCTCGGGCGCGGCCAGCAGCCAGACGACGGTATCGGAGCCCTGCTCGGCCGTGCGCAGGATCGGCGCCGCGAGCTTCGCGAAACGGGGCAGTGAGTCGGTGATGCCGGGCGTGTCCGCCCACCCCGGATGCATCGCGTGGGCGGTCACTCCGAGCCCGGCGAACCGCTTCGCCCACAGCTCGGCGAGGACCACCTGCATGCGCTTGGTTCGCGCGTACGCGGTGGTGCCGTCGAACGCGCCCTCGAGGAACTCCGGATCGTCGATGCGCAACCGTTGTGCGTACATGCCGCCGGACGACACGAAGACCACCCGCGCATCGGCGTCGGCCTGTAGCAACGAACGCAGCTCGGTGGTGAGCAGGTGCGGTCCGAGGACATGCGTCGCGATGGTCAACTCGTGCCCAGCCGCCGTCTCGGTCCGTTCGGGCGGCAGAACCCCAGCGTTGTGGACGAGCGCGTGCAGCGCCGGTAGCTGGTCGCGCAGGCGAGCCGCTGCGGCGCGCACGGACTCGGGCTCGCTGAGTTCGCACTCGTCGAGGACGATCTCGGCGTCCGGGCAGGCGGCGAGGATCTCGGCGCGCGCCTGCTCGCCGCGCTCGAGATCACGGCACAGCATGCGCACGGTCGCCCCGAGCCGGGCCGCCCCGACCGCCGTCGCCTTGCCCAGCCCGGAGTTCGCGCCGGTGACGGCAACCGTGTGACCGGCCAGGGCGTCCGCGGGCGGATCCGGCCGACCACCAGGTTCGTCGCAGCGAATACCCGACCCGCGAGTACCCGGGCACGATCGTCCGGTCGAGCACCGTGTCCAGGACGGGCGCGAGTGACCGCAGCGCGCGCCGAGCTGTCATGAACCTGCTCCGCTCAGCCGCGCGGAGCGGGCTGGGGACGTTGCCGGACCCGTTCCGCGGTGGCCGGGTCGGCGTCGTCGGGCAGCTGGACGGTGCGAATGGCGTTGCGGGCCACGAGCTGCTGGCTGGTGGTCGTGCGCTGCCCGCGCCCGCGGCCGATGAAGCTCACCGCCCAGTGCAGCACTGTTGTCACCCGATTCTTGAAACCGATCAGGTAGAGCACGTGGATCGCCAGCCAGAGCAGCCAGGCGATGAAGCCCCCGAACCGCAGCTTGCCGACATTGGCGACCGCCTTGAACCGACTGATCGTGGCCATGCTGCCCTTGTCGAAGTACTTGAAGTCACCCTTGGGAGCCTTGCCGCGGACACGGCGGGTGATCTGGTCGGCGGCGTACTTGCCCTGCTGCATCGCGACCTGCGCGACGCCGGGGTAGCCCTTGAGCGACATCATGTCGCCGAGGACGAAGACATCGGGATGACCCGGGAGCGTGCAGTCGGGCTGAACCTTGACCCGGTTACCGCGGTCCATCTCGGCGCCGGACTGCTCGGCGAGCGAGTTGGCCAGCGCCGAGCCCTTGACGCCCGCGGCCCAGATGACCGTGCGAGCGTCGACGCGGGTCTTCGCACCGCTTTGATCCTGGACGGTGATCCCGTGATCGTCGACCGCGACGACCTTCTCGTCGAGCCAGACGTCGACGCCAAGATGTTCGAGCTGTTTCGCCGCGCCCGCGGATAGCTTCGTGCCGAATGCGCCGAGGACGGTGTCGAGGGCGTCGACCAGGACTATGCGGGACTTGGTGGGATCGATGGAGCGGAAATCCTTGCGCAGCGTCCGTCGGGACAGCTCGGAGATCTGCCCGGCCATCTCCACGCCGGTCGCGCCCGCGCCCACGATCACGAACGTCTGCCACTCGTCGCGCTTGCGCTGGTCCTGCTCGAGTTCGGCGAACTCGAATGCGGACATGATCCGCCCGCGCAGTTCCAGGGCGTCGTCGATGGACTTCAGGCCTGGGGCGTACGTCTCGAAGTCGTCGTTGCCGAAGTAGCTTGTGGTGGCGCCGGCCGCGACGATCAGCGAGTCGTAGGCGGTCACGGTGGTCTCGCCGCCGGCCTCGGACGTCACGGTATGCGCGGCCAGATCGACGGCGGTTACCTCGCCGAGCAGCGTGCGGACGTTGTCCTGCCGGCGCAGGATCTCGCGGGTGGCCGGGGCTATCTCGCCCTCGGACAGGATGCCCGTGGCCACTTGGTAGAGCAGCGGCTGGAACAGGTGATGCGTGGTCTTGCTGATCAGGGTGGCGTCGACGTTGGCCCGCTTGAGACGCTTGGCGGCGAACAGGCCGCCGAAGCCCGAACCGATCACCACGACGCGGTGTCGTTGGGCCATCGTGCTGGTCATTGTGTGGGCCTGCCCTTCTCGGTATGAACGTCCATTCTGGCTTGGGTGTACCCCGGCCGCCCAGCTCGCAGTGACGTTGTGAGCAAGGATTCGTTGGACGATCGGGGCCGCGGGCACAACGAATCGTCTGATGGGTGACTCGAGGTGTGGGCACTCGGTTCAGAACTGCGCCCTGCGGCACTCGGCAGACGGAACACTGAATCAGTGCCGTCACTTCGCGCGGCGTGTCACCCTGGTGGCGATTCAGTGTCGGGATCGGTTCGAGTGAACCGGTCAGTGTTCGCCTGGGTTCGGGACCAGCACGGCCCGCGCCTGCTTGACGGTGATGTCGGCTTGGGCCCGCGGGCCGGGGACCAGGTCCGGGATGTCCTGGGGCGCGCCGCCGTCGATGGTGAAACTCGCCCGCC
>JBPCOE010000010.1:0-11750 GCA_051000605.1 Jatrophihabitans sp. | reverse complement strand
AGCTGCTCATCGATCGCGTCCAACGAAGCGTCCTCGGCAGGGAAATCTCGGGTCTCGCTGCGCTCTGTCACTCCAGTCACAAGTGCCTCCTACGTCTCAGGAGTTACACCGTTGAATTTACAGTCCCGGGTGACCTTGGATCCACCATTGGTAGCATACGTGCTGTCGCTTGATCGGTAGGAATTTGGATTTGGAGTCATAGCGGGCTAGTGGGTGATGTGTTGGCGGGCGTCTTGGTTGGTTCGGATGCTTTGCGTGGTGTTGCCGGTTGATGTCTGGTGTACTGCTGGGAAAGTCGATGAGTGAGCGGGGAGTTGGAGGCGGTGATGATGGCGAGCGGGAAACCGCAGCGGGGTAACCGTCGAGGTGGTCAGGGTGTTAGGCGTGACGGGTTGCCGGACCTGGCGGCTGAGCCAATCCTGGAACGTCTCGACGAGGCGCCGCCCGCGGCGCCGAAGTCGAGCGAGACGGCGCATGACAAGGTGCGTCGAGAGGTGATCGCGGCCGAGGGGCAGTGGGTGGTGCTGAATACGCGGGTGGCGTTGAACGAGGCATCGGCGCGGAGGTTGGCCCGCTCCTACCAGCGGGCGAAGCCTGCGCGACTGGTGGAGTCGGCGTCGGGCAAGTTCGCGGCGCGGCCGTTCGTACGTGAGCACACGTGGCTGGTGGCGGTCAGCTACCAACCGTCAGACGACCCGTGGGCGAGTGCTCCGGCCGCATCCTGACGTGTTATGGGCCACCGGCACGCGGCCGGCGCCACGCCTTGATGAGCGCGACCAGGTTCTTGCGCGGACCAGTGAAAAAGACCGCGGCGACGTAGGTCGTGACCACGGCCGCAAGCACGACGGCTGCGAAGATGACGAGCACGACGAACAGCGGTCCGTGCGTGAAGATGGCGGCGGCCGTGCCCTTTAACATCGGCAGATTGGTGGCGCGAACTCTGTTCGCGGCCACCGGGCACTCCTGGTGGCAGTACTTAGCTGGTCTCGTCGGCTCCCGGGCAGGGCGGCTCGGCGGAGGTGACTTCGCGTCCGTCCTGTCGGCCGTCGCCGGGGATCGCGCGGCTCACGCGCTCGAGGATCGCGGCGATGCCGGGGTCAGGCTCGGCCGGTACGTGCGGCTCGTCGTCATACGCGCGCTGCGCCGCGGCGTCGGCTTCGCCGGCACCCGCTCGGTCATCCGCCGCCGGCGCAGCTCATCCCAGCTGGCGGGGTCGGGCATCAGGAGGCGACGAGACGGCGCAGGGTCGCCACGTCGGCCTCGAGTCGTTCGACGACCGCCGCGGTGTCGGTCGGTGCGCGCCGCTCGGCGGCCAGCTGGCGCACGATCCACCCCCGCACAAGCGTCGAGGCCGGTATGTCGCGCTCGTCGGCCAGCGCCTGCACCGCGGCGAGCTCGTCGGGGTTCAGGCGCAGGCTGAAGGTGACGGACTTGGCCCGGTTCGGGCGCGTGTACACCGTGCCCGGCGGCATCGGATCGTTCATCGTCGCCTCGGCCTCGGCCGCGATCTGCTCGACGAGCTGCTTGGCGTCAGTCACCGCTGGTCTCCTGTTCGTTGCTCTGGTTCTGCTCTCGATAGACGCGCCGATCGCTGCTGTTGGAGCGCCACCCATTGCCGCCCCACCACGATCCCGGCTCGTCCTCGCGCCGCACCAGGATGATCGTGAGCACAGCCCCGGCGCCGGGCGAGTAGCCGATCACCCGAGCGCTCTGCCCGGACCGGGCTCTTGGTGTCCGGGTCGATCACCACCGCATCCTCATCGACGAGAGCCTCGGTGGCCCGCTCGACGCTGACCTGATGCTGCGACCACATGTGCTCGGCACCGTGCCGCCAGTCAACGTCTCCCACACCACGACTGTACACAAACGTGGACGCACCGTCAATTGCAGTTGACGTACTCGCTTGGCGTCAACTACTATTGACGTTAGATGGTCGACGAGTGGAGGTCAGGACGATGGGTTGGATTCGAGACGGTGCCTACGACCACGAAGGGTGGGTCGCGGACGTGCTCGCCGATGGGCGGGTCGCCGGCGGCAGCACTGCCGGTGGGGTGATCGTGCACGAGCTGACCGGCGACGACGTCGTCGCCGGCTACAAGGTGCGCCGCTACGAGGGAAGTGGCTACCTCGACGTGGTGGTGCCGTGGGACCAGGTCGCGACCTGGCGCGTCACCTGCCAGTGCGGCTGGACCGGCTCAGAGCGGCCGGCCGTCACCGAGACCAAGTACGGCACCCGCAACTGCCCCGAAGAACTCGAGGACGCGTGGGCCGCACCAGAATGGGACGCCCACGTCGCGCCGTTCGCCGCACTCACCGACCTCGAGCAGCTCGCCGACCAGTCCCGTGACATCGAGCAGCGCATCAGCGACACCGTCCGCCTCGCCCGCGCCGGCGGCGCGTCCTGGGCACAGGTCGGCCGAGCCGCCGGGCTGTCCAAGCAAGGTGCCCAACAGCACTGGAGCCACCCGGCGCCCGACCCGCTCGACGTAGGCACGTAGTTACCTAACTACGCGCCCGCCGCCCCACCGTCGTCGGCGTCGGCGTCGGCGTCGGCGTCGGCGAGCAGCTCATCGACCGCGGCCACGATCGCATCACGGCGCGCTTGCACCCCGGTGTCGGCGGCTGCGAGTTCGCGTACCGCGGCCCGGGTCACGGCCTCGGCCGCCGCGGCGGGCATCAACCGCGCCATGGCGCCGGCGTACCGGGTCAGCACCGCGGCGACCAGGGCCGGATACCGCGGGCCGGCGACCTCGCGCACCAGGTCACCGAACGCCCGCTCATCCTCGCTCTGCCGACCTCGAGCACGGCGCTCGTCGATCGCGGCCGCCGCCTCGGCCGCCTGCGCCGATCGTGCAGCAGCGTGCTGCACACCCGGCGCCGGCAGGGGCCGGCCCGCCTCGTCGAGCCAGAAACTCATCCGGTGCCGCAGCCAGCGCACCGGCATCCGCACCGCGGCGGTGAACGGGTGCGCGTGGCCGTCCGGGGTGTGGTCGATCGCGTGCAGCAGCCAGCGCCGGTCCCAGCCCAGCTCGGGCCAACCACGCCCGCAGCTCGCTGCGCACCGCCCGCGCCGAGGCCGGCCGCAACGCCGGCGCGATCGCCTGCAGGGCCTCGACCAGCGTCAACCGTTCGGCCCGTGAGCCGGCCACGGCAGTGAGTCCGCCCAGGGCGCGACTGCTCGCGAGCGCGGCTGCGCACGAGCCACCCTCATGATCTTCGGTTGTGCAGCAAGACAGCGCTGCACAACGCAACCTCGTCAGCTGTGGCGAACTCAGCGCGTGCCTCGCGCGTCGCCGATGCGCCGGACGGCGTTCTCGAGAGCGTAGGCGGGATCGACTGCGGCGCCCTTGACGTCGGCGTTGAGAATGGCGACGACGCCGAGCGCATGGCGTAGCCCGTCCTCAGACCAGTCCCGACCCTGGCTACGTGCGCGCTTGACCTTCCACGGCGGCATGCCGAGCGTCTTGGCAAGTTCGTACTCGCTGCCGCGCGCCGCCGACCACACCCGTGCCACCGACCGCACGCCGTCAGCCAGCGCATCGGCGATCACGACGTACGGCACACCGAGCGACAACGCGTGCCGCAGTGCCTCGAGCGCCGGCCCGCTGCGGCCGACCACCGCTAGGTCGGACACCGCGAAGCCGCTGACCTCGGCTCGCCCCTTGTGGAACGCCCGCACGAGCTCGATATCGACGTCGCCGCCGCCAGAGTCGCTGACCAGCTGATTGGCTACGCCGGCGAGCTCACGCAGGTCGCTGCCGACGGCGTCCATCAGCACCGCCAGCGCATCGGGACCGATCCGGCCGCCCGCGCGCCGGATCTCGTACCGCACGAACTCGGTGCGCTCGTCGGAGCGAGTGAGCTTCGCGCAGCCGATCTCGAGCGCCTTGGCCTTGCGGGCGAGCTCGAGGATCGCCTTGCCCTTCGCCCCGCCCGCATGCGCAAGTACGACGACGATTCCGTCGGTCGTCGAGCTCAGACAGGGACCGAGCACTGCGGCTGGGGCAGTCCTGATGTCCTGGGCCGCTCGGATGATCATCAGCCGCGAATCGCCGAACAGCGACGGGCCGAGCAACTCGTGCAGTTCCGGTCCGTCGAGCTGCGAACCGACCCGCTCGGTTTCGATCACGCCCGGGTCGGCGCGGACGGCAGCGGCGGAGATCGCGCCGATCGCGCGATCGACGAGAAGCTCCTCGTCCCCCACGAGCAGGAAGAGCGGTGGCAACGGGTCGGGCAGGTCGTCGATGCTGACCGGACGCGCTGGCATGGCGTCATCCTCGCATCGAGCACCGACGACGCCGCTTCCGGCCGTGCCCGCAGGACCGCGGTGAGAGGCTGATCCGCTGCGCCTACCGCGCTCGCCACCTTGCCGTGGATCACGCTGGTGAGTCCGCCGCTGTGAACGACCTCCGCAATGTCACCGTCACGATCGGTCCGCACCAGCGGTACGCCGAGCACCGTCATTTCACGCAGCAGCACGGGTGATGGGTGCCCGTAGTCATTGCCGAGCCCAACGCTCACGACTGCGACCGAGGCGTGTACCGCGGCCAGGAATGCCGGATCGGAATAGGCCGAGCCATGGTGCGGCACCTTCAGTACATCGGCCCGCAGGTCGGCGCCTGAGGCCAGGAGCGCCGACTGGGCCTCGATCTCGGCGTCCCCCGGCAGCATGATCCGCAGGCCGCCGATCGTCGCCCGCATGACCAGCGACGAGTTGTTCGGGTCCGAGCGGGTGCCGCGATACGCCACGGCGGGTCCGAGCACGTCGAGGGACACCGCGCCGACCTGCAGATGCGTGCCCGGTGCCGGCGTTCGCACGGGGCGGTGCAACTCGCCGGCCACTCGAGCCACGAGCTGCGAACCCGTCGCCGGCTCGTTGAGCGGCCCGGCCAGGATCGCGCCGACCGCTCGCCCACGCACCGCGCCGGCCAGGCCGCCGACATGATCGAGGTGCAGATGGGTCAAGACCACGAGCGGCAGCGACGCGACGCCGAGGTCGCGCAGACAGCGGTCGACGGGAACCGGGTCCGGCCCGGCGTCCACAAGGACCGCGGCGCCGTGCCCGGCGTTGAGCACGAGAGCGTCGCCCTGCCCGATGTCGCAGGCCACGAACACCCAGCCGTCGGCCGGCCAACCATTCGTGACCGCCCGGACAGGGATCAGCACGACGACCGCTGTCACCGCCGCGGCAGCCAGGACCCGGCGCAACCGGGCCCGAACGGCCAACAGGATGACGATCACCAGAACGGCGAGAAGCGTCATGCCCCCGAACGTGCCGCCCGACCAGGGCATTACCGCGCCGTGCAGTCCACCGAAGGAGTCGGCGACACCGACCAGCCAGCGACAGGGCCACCCGGCCACCCACGCGAGGCCGACACCCACCGGCAGCCACACCGAGGCCACGACAGCCGCGCCGAATCCCAGCACCGTGGTCACCGCGACAACCGGTTCGGCGAGCACGTTGGCCGGAATTGCGACGATGCTGACCTGGCCGGACAGGGCGGCCACCACGGGAGCAGTCACCAGATGGGCGGCCGCGGCGACAGCGACGGACTCCGCCAGTCCGAGCGGGACGCCTCGCGCCCGGAGCGCCCGAGCCCAGCCTGGCGCGATCACGAGCAACGCCGCCGTCGCGAGCACCGACATCGCGAACGACGCGCTGCCGGCAAGGGTCGGATCCCAGAGCAACAACGCGATCACCACCCCGGACAACGCCGGCAGCGCAGCGCGTGGACGCCCCGACGCGAGCGAGGCCAACGCGATGACGGCCATCAGGGCGGCCCGCAACACACTGGGCGACGGACGGGCGACCAGCACGAACATCACCAGCACGAGTCCGCCGACGACAGCGCAGAGCCAGGGACGCACCCGCATGCGGCGCAGGACGAGCAGCACGATGCCGATAACGATCGAACAGTTCGTGCCTGACACCGCGACCAGATGCGTCAATCCGGCAAGCTTGAAGTGCTCGGCCAGCACGGGGTCGAGGTTCGTGGTGTCACCGTCGACGAGCCCAGGCAGCAAGCCACGTTCCTGACTCGGCAGACCGGCCACGGAGTGCCGCAGCCCGGAGCGGACCTGGCCGGCAACGCGCTGGTACCACGGTGGCCGGCCCAGCAGCTGCGGCGGCCCGCGCTCGAAGAGCGTCACCGACAGCGTGCCGCCGCCGAGTTCGGGCCGCAGTGAGCCGGTGAGCCTGACCCGTTGCCCGGGCAGCACATCGCGCCAAGGCCCGGCGTCCCCTAGGACGAGGACGGCGCCGTCGACACCGATCGTGGATGCTCGGCTGCCGCCTGGCGACATGCCGTCGGAGACGGATTCGGCCTTGGTCTCGACCGCGACCCGTGCTGCACCGGCCGGCCCCTTCGCGGCGAGCACGTGCGGGTCGGCGGTGACGCTCACGTCGAGCGTGACACCGGCCTGGCGGTGCGCCAGGCGGCTGAGCGGCGCCGATTGCGCATGTGCCACCCGGCCGGCCAGTGGGAGCAGCACCAGGGCGGCGCAGAACAAGCCCAGGGCCACGGCCGATGCGGCACGCCACCGATGAGGCAGGAACGTGAGGACGGCCGCTCCGCACACCGCGGCTGTCACCGCCGTGATGAGGATCGACCGCGCTCCGTCGTCGACCAAGACGAGAACGGCCAGCCACGCACAGGCGGCCCCGAGCGCCAGGCGGCCATCGAGCGGCTCTGTGATCGCCTCGGGCTGCCCGCGTGCGCCCGCCGACGCGACGCCCAACGATGACCTCGCAAGCTCGGTCATACCGTCACCAGCGGCTTGAGCCTGGCGAAGATGACGGTGCCGATGCCCGAGACGTCGTCGAGTTGATCGACGCTCGAGAACGAGCCGTGGCCGGTGCGGTAATCGAGGATGCGCTGCCCCAGCGCCGGACCGATCCCGGGCAACGTCTCGAGCTGCTCGAGGGACGCCATGTTCAGGTTGACGGGGCCGCCCGCCGAGCCGCTGCTATTCGCCGAGCCGGCCGATTCGGCGCCCGCCGCCGGACCGACGACACCAGGTTGACCGACTGCAATCTGTTGGCCGTCGACGACCTTCGCCGCGAGATTCACGGTGCCGAGATCGACAGCGTGCAGAGCACCGCCCGCCGCCTTGACGGCGTCGTCGACCCGCGAGCCGGGCGGCAGTCGGTACAGCCCGGGACGCCGCACCTTCCCGGCGACATCGACGACCACGTAGGACGACGCAGTCGATGTCCCGGATCCTCCCGACGCGGGCGAGGAACCCACGGGTGAGGCCGAGGGGGGTCCGGAGCCTGACCGCGGACCGGAGCGGCCTACCGCCAACGGCGAGGAGCCCGGCACCGTCGGCGCCGATGTCGCGACCGGCATCGACCGCGGCTGGGAGGAGAACACCCACACCCCCGTCAGCACCGCGACGACTATGACGGCGAGCCCGATCGCCGCCGCGGAGCGCCGGCCCGGGTCGACTCGCATGGGGACGCGTGCGGCAAGCCGCTGCCAGGCCGAGGGTCGCCGCCGCGCGCCGGCGGAGGAGGGAGGCACGACGGACACGTCAGCCGGTTCGCCGTCAGCCGCCCGTTGGTCCTCGTGCGCGCCCAAGAGGCTGCGTACCCGAGCCGCGACGCGCTCGGGCTCCCCGCGTCGTGGTGGGACATCGACTCGCACCCGGACGACGCTAGGTAGCGGGCAGCCGGTCCATCGTCCGCACGCCAGATCTGTGGACGACCGCGAACCCTGTGTACAACGAACGACGAAATGTCGGCTGCCCGTGCTAGGGGAGACGCGCGACCTGGCCCCAAATCTCCCCTGGAGTCACCGAGACGATCGCCGCCGGACCATCATCACCGCCGGACGAGCACCGTGCCGAGCACACCCGGCCCGAGGTGCGCGCCGATGACGGCGCCGAGTTCGGCCACCACGCAGACCCGCAGCTCCGGGATCGTGGCTCGCAGCTGATCGGCGAGGGTTGTGGCGCGCTCCTCGGCATTCAGGTGATGGATGGCGAGATCCACCCGCGAGGTGCCGGCGGCCTGCACAGTGAGCTCCGCCAGCCGCGCCACCGCGCGCGAGGAGGTTCGCACCTTCTCCAGCGCGACGATCTGTCCCTCGACCATCTGCAATAGGGGCTTCACCGACAACGACGTTGCGAAGAGTGCCTGCGCCGTCCCGATCCTGCCACCGCGCCGCAGGTGTTCCAAGGTGTCGACGTAGAACATGGTGCGAGTGCCGTCGACGCTCGCCGCGGCCGCGCCCTGCACCTCGGCCGCGCTGCCACCGTCCCCTGCACACTCGGCCGCCGCCAATACGGCGAATCCGAGTCCCATCGCCGTCGAACGCGAGTCGACGATCCGAACCATGCCGTGCGGGAAGTCTTGCGCGGCAAGGGTCGCGGACTCCCAGGTGCCCGAGAGGGCCGCCGAAAGATGCACCGACACGACCCGCGTGGCGCCCGCTGCCAACACCTCGTGAAACGCCGCCGCGAACTCTGCCGGCGACGGCCGTGACGTACGCACCGCGAACTTCTCACGCAACGCGCGCGTCACGTCGGCTGGTGTGACGTCCACCCCGTCGTCCACCGCCGTGCGATGGCCGAGCGTGACCCGCAGCGGCACAACCCGGATGCGGTGGCGCTCGATCAACTCGGCGCCGAGGCACGACGTCGAGTCGGTGACCACGCCCACGCGTTCTTCGCTCACCTCACACCACGAAGTTGATCAGGCGGCCGGGCACCGCGATCACTCGCCTGACCTCGTGCCCGTCCAGCGCGGCCGCGATCTTCTCGTCGGCTCGCGCCACGGCCTCCATCGCCTCGGCGTCGGCGTCCGCGGACACGGTGACGACCGAACGCACCTTGCCCTTGATCTGCACCGGGATCTCGACGGTCTCATCGACTAGCAGCGACTCGTCGACGACTGGGAACTCCGCCCAGGCCAAGGACGTCCGGTGGCCCAGCTTCGACCACAGTTCCTCGGCGATATGCGGTGCCAGTGGGGCCAGCATCAGCACCAGCGACTCGGCCAGCACCCGGGGCGTCCCGCCGTCGGGATAGGCCTGCGTGACGGCGTTGTTCAACTCGGTGATTCGCGCGATCGAGGTGTTGAACCGAAGAGTCTCGTAGCCGTCGCGGACCGAGTGGATCGCCTTGTGCAGCAGGCGGTTCAGCTCGTCGGGCACGGCGTCGTCCGAGACGTGCGCCTCGCCGGTGTTCTCATCGACGACCACTCGCCACAGCCGCTGCAACAGCCGGTAGGGGCCGACGATCGCCTTCGCGTCCCAGGGGCGAGACTGCTCGAGCGGCCCCGAGAACATCTCGAACAGCCGGAAGGTGTCCGCACCGTACGCACGGATGAAATCGTCAGGGTTGACGACATTCTTCAGGCTCTTGCCGATCTTGCCGAATTCCTGCGTGACCTCGACACCGTCGTGGAAGAAGCGCCCGTCGGTCTCGGTGACCTCGTCCGCCGGAACGTAGAAACCATCGGCGCTCGTGTAGGCCGGCAGCTGCAGCATGCCCTGGTTCACCAGGCGGTGGAACGGCTCCGAGGACGACAGATGGCCCAGGTCGAACAGCACCTTGTGCCAGAACCGTGCGTACAGCAGGTGCAGGACCGCATGCTCGACGCCACCGACGTACAGGTCGACGCCGCCCAGCGGGCGATCGGCGTTCGGTCCCATCCAGTACCGCTCGGCCTCAGGGTCGACGAACCGCTGCGCATCGCTCGGATCGAGGTAGCGCAGCTCGTACCAGCACGACCCGGCCCAGTTGGGCATCGTGTTCGTCTCGCGGCGATAAGTCTTCGGGCCGTCGCCCAGATCCAGCTCGACCTCGACCCAGTCCCCCAGCCGACCCAGTGGAGGCTCGGGCGTCGAGTCGGCGTCGTCAGGCGGGAACGACTTCGGTGAGAAGTCGTCGGTCTCGGGCAGCTTCACCGGCAGCATCGAGTCCGGGACCGCGATCGGCAGGCCGGTCTCGTCGTAGACGATTGGGAACGGCTCACCCCAGTAGCGCTGACGGCTGAACAGCCAGTCCCGCAGGCGATACGTCACCGCGCCCCGCCCGTGCCCGTGCACCTCCAGCCACTCGATGATGCGGGCCTTGGCCTCGGCTACGCCCAGACCGTCCAACGAGATGGTTTCGTTGGCCGAGCTGATCGCCGGGCCGTCGCCGGTGAACGCCTTGCCGTGCCAACCCTCGGGGGGTGCGACGGTCCGCACGACCGGCAGGTCATACGCCTCGGCGAACTCCCAATCGCGCTCGTCCTGGCCCGGAACAGCCATGATCGCGCCGGTGCCATAACCCATCAGCACGTAGTCGGCGACGAAGACCGGGATCTTTGTCCCGGTCACGGGATTGAGCGCGAACGAACCGGTGAACACGCCGGTCTTGGCCTTGTCACCGGCCTGCCTGTCGAGCTCGGAGCGGCGCGACGTGGCCAGGCGGTATGCGTCCACAGCCGCACGAGGGGACGCGGCGGCCCCGGTCCAGGCCGCCCTGGTGCCTTCGGGCCACGCAGCGGCGGTCAGCTCGTCGATCATCGGGTGCTCCGGGGCGACCACCATGTACGTCGCGCCGAACAGCGTGTCCGGCCGGGTCGTGAACACCGTGACCTGCTCGGGCCGCGAGCTGTCCTCGTCGCGCGCGCTGCTTACAAGCGAGAAGGACACGTGCGCGCCGGTCGAGCGCCCGATCCAGTTCCGCTGCATCGTGCGCACTTTCTCGGGCCAGTCGATGTGCTCGAGGTCGCGAACCAGCCGGTCCGCGTAGGCGGTGATGCGCATCATCCACTGCGGCAGCGGGCGGCGGAACACCGGGACGTTGCCGCGTTCGCTGCGCCCGTCGGCGGTGACCTCCTCGTTGGACAGCACCGTCCCGAGCCCGGGCGCCCAGTTGACCATCGACTCGGTACGGTAGGCCAGCCGGTGGTTGTCGACGACCTGCCGCCTCTCGACGGCATCCAGCTCGACCCACGGGCGCTCGAACGGATTGCTGCCCGCGTTCGGCAACCGGGTGCCGGTATCCAGTTCGGCGATCAGATCCGCGATCGGACGTGCCTTGTCCTGATCGATGTCATACCAAGCGTTGAAGATCTGCAGAAAGATCCACTGCGTCCAGCGGTAGTACTCCGGGTCGATCGTGGCAAACCGCCGCCGCTCGTCGTGGCCCAGCCCCAACCGTCGCAGCTGGGCCAGATAGATCTCCATGTTGGTCTCGGTGGTCAGCCGCGGGTGCTGACCGGTCTCCACGGCGAACTGCTCGGCGGGCAGGCCGAAGGCGTCGAAACCCATCGTGTGCAGGACGTTGTCGCCGCGCATGCGCCGGTAGCGGGCATAGACGTCGGTGCCGACGAACCCCAGCGGGTGCCCGACGTGCAGGCCGGCGCCGGACGGGTAGGGAAACATGTCCATGACGTACGCGCTCGGGCGGATCGAGACCCGGTCGAACCCTTCGGACAGCGGACCGGACGGATTCGGGGCGTGGAACGTGCCGTCCTCGGCCCACCGCGCCTGCCAGCCGGTCTCGATCTCGCCGGCCCGCGCGCCCGTGTAACGGTAGGGCGGGACGTCGGCGGGGGATGCGCCGTTCTCGCCGTGATCTGCGGCGGTGCTCATCGTGGTGCTCCTTCAGCGACATGCGGTCGTGCTCTGGACAGACGAAGAGCCTCTGCCGGGGGCAGAGGCTCGGCCACACTGGGCGACCCACCGCCCCGTCAACGCGGCCCACTCAGGAGAAGAAGACCTGTGCTCACGCCTAAAGAGTATGCGCTTCGA
>JBPCOE010000127.1:0-24850 GCA_051000605.1 Jatrophihabitans sp. | reverse complement strand
GATCCCCCGCGGTCAGCGAGACCGTGAACTCCTTCGGACGAGGCACGCCGTCAACTCCTTCCGGTCAAGTATCAACCAGAACAGTCGACCGCACATACCCATCAGATTAGAGGCGACACGCCACTAGTTTCGGGGTCGCGGATCATGCACTCGTGATCACCGGGCTCATTGAGGTCGTCTTCGATGTCGACATAGCCAAGCACCACCTTCCACCACTCCGACAGCGTGAACGCATCGGCGCAGTCAATCGTGGTGTGCGACACGAAGGCGACCATGCGCCTAGTTTCTGCGCCTGCCATCGCCGCCGCAACTTCGTTGGGATTTGACCGAAGGAGACACGCGGTCCTTCCCGCTCGACGATCCGTCACCGGCAAGCCATGTGCCCGCACGCCGCACAGCCGGGGGGGCGTTGCAGCCGTGGCCGGCGCGAGCGGCGCGAGATGATCTTGGCTGCGTTCGACAATTCGTTGGAGTTCGAGGCCGCGATCGACGCTGCGGCGCTCGACCTGCGGCGGCGGCGCGGGGCAGGGGAGGACGTCGACCCGCGGGAGCGCATCAGTGGGATCGTGCTGGAGTCGGGGTATCGCCGTAAGCAGCGGGCTGGCCGGATCATCAAGCACGCAATCGAGCGCGGAGCCACACCGGATGCCGAGACCTGGGACTCGGGCGCGCGGTCGAGCTCGACCTGGCCGGGTAACGCCTGCTCAACGCGGCGTGAGCTCAGCCGGCTGCAGGCAGGTCGATCCACGACAAGGCCAGCGAGTTGTGCTGGACGAGATAGAGGCCGGCCAGGTTGAGCAACTTGGTCGGCGGTGGCAGCAGGTGCGGCAGGTCGCCGGTGCCGATCACGACGCGCAGCTTGTGACCGGGCGCGAGGGTCGCGAAGACCGGGCGTACCTCGATGTCGTAGCGCGTCGACGCGAGCGGGGTTACCGGTTTCGCTGAGGCCTGCGTCAAGGGGTGGTAGGGCAGCAGGTAGCCGCCGTTGGGTGCCGGCCAGCTACGCGTGGGGTCGATGGCCCGCAGCGAGCCGAGCTGAGCTCCGCTGCTCAACGCCGTCGCGGTCCCGTCCGGTGCCACGTCCTCGACGGTGACGGCGAACATGGTGTCGGTTCCGGTCGTATTCGCTGTGAGTGTCACGCCGACCGGACCGGCGAGCTTCAGGGCCCGGGTCAGTGCCGGGCTGGTGTAGGTCAGCTGCAACGGGGCCGGCAGGGGGGCCGGTTCGGTGGCGCCGCAGGTGCTGGCCGGGATGACCCCGGCGCTCCACTGTTGCGTCGAGCGGGTGCACACGTTGGACGTCCCGGTGAACAGCAGCGGATCGGCCCCACCGAGCAGATTCGGCTTGCCGGTGCTCAGCTCCCCGCTGGAGTTGAGGTAGTAGCGGGCCGGTGTCGTGGTCTCGACCGGGTAGTCCTGCGCGTCGTAGCGAGCACCGTCGGGCTGGATCACGTGCAGCGACGAGGTGGTGTCCAGGATGCCGGTGTCCTCGCCCTTGAGCCACTGGTCGAACCACTGCAACTGCAGTGCGTTCAAATCGATGCCGGAGCCCTGGTTGCCGTGATCCCACGGGCCGAACAGCAGCTGATACTTCGCCGACACCGGCTGGCCGGGCGTCATCGGCGCGTACTGCGGGCGGCCGGCGGCGAGATTTTGCAGTTGACTGTAGATCAGCGGCTCGCCGCGCTGGAACACGTCGTACTGACCGCCGAGCAGATACATTGCCACGTTGTTCTGCACGATCTTGGACAGCACGTTCTGCGGTGCGCGTTCCTGCCAGTACGGCGTGTCATAGACCCGGTCGGTTTGCAATAGCGCGTCCAGACCGGTGGTGAGTTCAAACGGCACCCCCGCCAACGCATGCTGAGCCGACAGATTTAGCGCGTCCAGGGGGTCCGTAGCCCGCTCCAGCAGCGGGGTGAGGGTGCGGTCGACGAAGTAGCCGCCGATCAGTCCCAGCGAGGACTCCGCGTTCACGATTCCACCGGCGGTGAACAGATCCCGATACGGATCTACCGACGCGGCGACCGGGAAGATCGCCTTCAGTGGCGAATTCGGACCGACGGCCGCCGCCGCGAACAGTTGATCGATGGCCAGGTAGGAGATACCGATCATCCCGACCCTGCCGTTCGATTGCGGCAACGCGGCGACCCAGTCGATGACATGCACGCTGTCATCGGCCTCAGAGTTACCAAACAGCTGCGACTGGCCCTGCGAGCCGCCGGTGCCCGCGACGTCCACCGCGACGCCGATGTAGCCGCGCTCGACCAGATAAGCGGGGATCGGGTCAGCGAACGTCTTGCCGTACGGCGTCTCGCTCAGGATCACCGGGAACGGCCCGACCGCGGGCTGACCGCTCGCGGGGTCGGTCGGCACGTGCACCGCGGCGCGCAGAATCCTGCCGTCCGGCATCGTCACCGGTACGTCGGTGGTTGTCGCCACTCCGTAGCTCGCCGGCTCGGGCGTCCACGGCGGTGCGGCGGCCGACGATGTCGTCAGGCCCGGGGCAAGAGCAACTGCGGTCAGCAGAGCAACGAACACGGTGAGCAATCGGCAAGCACGGCGCATGGCACGAGACTATGACGGACATTACTGTTCGTAAAGCCAGCGCGGTGGGTCGTGGTTGCATGGCCACCATGAACGAAGCGAGCGTCCGGTTGCCGCGGGGGCGTCATCGCCTCACCCGGGACGAGGTGGTGGGATCACAGCGCGGTCGGATGCTGCTGGCGATGGCCGAGGCGATGGCCGAGAAGGGCTATGTGAGCACGTCTGTGGCCGACGTCATCAGTCGGGCGGGAGTGTCCCGGCAGACCTTCTACGCGCAGTTCTCCTCGAAGCAGGACTGCTTCGTCAACGTGCTCGACACCGCGGCCACCGTCATCCTGACCACGCTGGACGACGCGATGGCCGACAGCGGACCGCCGGTCGAACGCATCGGCCCCTTGCTTGCCGCCTACCTCGAGACGATCGCCAACAACTCTGCGATCGCCCGGGTCTGCATGCTGGAGGTGTACGCAGCGGGACCAGACGCCTTGCGCCGCAGAGCGGCCGTACTGGAACGCTTCACCGATCTGATTGCGTCGGTGCTGCTCGCCGAATCGGCACGGGAACGATTCGCGTGCGAGGCATTCGTGGCGGCGGTCAGCAACATGGTCACCGCGCGCCTGGCCGTCGGCGATCTCGGGGGCGTGGTCGCCCTGCGAGGACCGTTCGAAGATCTCGCAGGGCGCCTCATCACGTCGGCCGTTCGGGTCGACTGAGTCCAGGCCGGCGGGTACTACCGGACGTTCTGCACCAGGTAATTCTTGATCCACTGGGTCGTCGGCACACCCGGGGCGACCTGGTAGGTGTCATAGGTCCCGTGGGCCGGATTGTTGACTGCTGCCGCAGCGATCTGCGGCACGCCGACCGAACTGTTGCACCATAGGTCGCCGGTGGCGCAGAACTCGAAGGTTGTGGCGTTGTTGCCTCCGAAGCCCGCATAACGCGCCGGCAGTACGCCAGTACCCGAGACCCTCGGGCCGATGAACGTCCCCCGCCCCGGTGTCTGAACCGGATCGGCCTGCAGGAACGTCGCCTTGAGCTTGGCCGGCGACGCGGGATTGGCGTGGTTCGCGATGTCCGTGGCGACGTCCCCGGCCACCCACGCGCCCTGCGAGTACCCGTAGAGCGCGATCGAACTGTTCGGACAGGAGGCGACGAACGAGCGGACCGCGTTCTCGGTGTTGACGACTCCGGCCTGCTCGGACTGGAAGATGCCGGCCCAGTTGAACCACGTATTCGGCTGGGCCGGGTAGTCCACGGTGTAGTAGCTGATGCGGCCGCTGGTGTCGGCCGAGAGGTTCTGCAGCGGTACCGCCATGCCGCCCGGAATGAACGAGGGCGGGATCGCGGCGCCCGGATGCTGTTGCCGGTACGCGTCGAAGGCATACGTCCCCGCGTCGACGAAGACCTGCACCGATGGGCAGGGCGCCGACTGCGCGGTGGCGGCAGCGCCACCGACGAAGGTCGAGCCCAGGGCCACTGCCATGCCGGCTGTCAGGACGACGGCCGGTACCCACGACAATTTGACAAGCTTCACGTGCCACCTCATCCGGTCAGATCGCTACCTGATTGGTCGCGATGCGTAAGCGCGAGTTCGCGTTCGCCGTCCCCATCCGACTCGACCGCCCGCATCGATAAACATGGGCGTTCCTAAAGGCGTTGTCAAGGGCAATGATCGTGCAGCGGCTACCGCGGCGACGGTGCGATCGCGCCGACCGCCGACCGCCGACCGCCGAGGAGTGGCGTAAGACCTCGGCAACGCCGCTCATATCTATCCGGGCGGGTGCCCGCTCGGGATCGTCAAGGGGCGGGATGGCAAGTCAGCGTCGCCAGCGGTAGGGCGTCGTCGTTGAGACCTTGACACCAGGCCGGCACGTTCGAGGATCGGGCGAGAGAATTTCAGTCGAGTCATCGTTGATGAGCGTCTTGCTCATGCCGCGTGCTGAGCGGGCCCGCGCCGCCGTTAAGGCGCGGTGGATGCCTCGTCTGCGCGCGACGGCCAAGATCACGAGAACACCCACATTCGTTCAGCTGCTAAGCCGACCCCACGTGACGCAGCCTCGTGGGTGAGCACGCTCAGTGACAACACGGTCGGCGGAGACCGATGGCCGCCTCCGGCTAGTCCAGCGCCATCGGCAACGCCGGCGCGGCGAGCGAGCCGGGGAATCGATCGACGTAGCTGCCCGCGGCGGTGACGGCCGTAGCGAGGGGGACGGCGTAGTGCCCGGGCATCTGCGTCCGGGCCCCGAAGTAGTCGAACATCGCACGCTCACCCGCCGCGCCCCCGATGCTGTGGCGCGTCGTACCGTCGGCGGTCGTCCACAGCACGACAGCGCGGTCGTGATCGACGCCGAGCACGATCGAGGTGCCGTCGGCGTCGACGATTTCGAGTGCGGGCGAGCAATCCACCCCAAGGTCGGCAATGCGACCGACGAGCTCGGCGACATCGGCTCCAGCGCTCAGCTGGCCCTCGACGACGGACTGCTGCATCGGGTCGAAGTAGCGAAAGCGCACAGTTGCGGTCCTCCACTGCAGGCGACGAGGGTCGAGCGGCCGACACCGCGACGGCCGCGCGGTTCTGGCGAACCTACCCGGTCAAATCCGGCATCGGCAGTCTTGACAATCTCCGCTTTTACGCGCGCTTCATCCCGCCGCGAGCGCGAGGGCGGCCAGCACCTCGGCCACCGCCGAGCGAGCTGCTCCGCTCGCCCGCGCGACGGTCAGTAGCCGTCGAGTCGGAGCCGGATCCCGCAGCAGTCCCACGGACACCGGCGCGGCGTCGACCGCGACCGAGCGTCTCGGCAAGACGGCGACGCCGTGGCCCGCGGCCACGGCCTTGGCCAGCAGCAGCATGTCGTCGGTCTCCCACCGCACGCGCGGCTCGAAACCGGCGATCCGGCAGGCGGCCCGGACCGCCCGGCCACAGGCGGCGTCCTCGGGGGGCATGACCCAGTCCTCGCCCGCCAGCTCGCCGAGATCGGTCCGACGCGGGAACCGACCGGCCGGGCGCACGACCACCAGCGGTTCGACGTCGAGCTGCGCGACGACCGCGCTGTCCGGCAGCGCGAGGGGGACGAAGTCGTACTCGTCTACGACGGCGAGATCGACGTCGCCGGTCAGCAGCATCGCGATCCCCCGATCGGGCTCCACGGCCACGACCGATGCTTCGATGCCCGGCGCCGAGACCCGCAACGCACTGACCGCAGCGGACACGACGGACGCTGCCGCGCTGGCCACGGACGCGATCCGCACCGTTCCAGCCACCGAACCGCTCAGCCGGTCCAGCTCGGCACTGGTCGCCGCGAGCAGCTCGATCACCGCAGCGGCCCGGGCGGCGAGCAGCTCCCCTGCCCCCGTCAGCAGGACCCCGCGCGGCGAGCGGTCCAGCAGGGGCGTCCCGGTTTCACGTTCCAGCACCGCCAGCTGCTGCGACACCGCCGACGGCGTCACCCCGACCGACCGGGCCGCACCGGCGATCGACCCGCGCAGACCCACCTCGCGCAGCAGTCGAAGACGTCCGACGTCGAGATCATTGGCCATTAGCGCACCTTACGACATACGCTGGACAGACATAAGATCGATAGGAGTCATTATGAGTGTGCCCAGCCACGACAGCGTCGTCGCGGAGACGACCGCCATCCTTGGCCGCCTCGGCGTCACCGCCCTCGCCGCCGACGGCGATCTCCCCGCCCGTTCAACCATCACCGGTGCCGAGCTCGGTCGCGTGCAGGAACACAGCGCCGAGCAGGTGACCGACACCGTCACGGCCGCGCACGAAGCGTTCCTGACGTGGCGGACGGTCCCGGCCCCGGTTCGCGGCGCACTGGTCCGTGAGCTCGGCGAGCTGCTGCGCGAGCACAAGAAGGATCTCGGCGCCCTCGTATCGATCGAAGCCGGCAAGATCCGGTCAGAGGGTCTCGGTGAGGTCCAGGAGATGATCGACATCTGCGACCTCGCCGTCGGCCTGTCGCGTCAGCTCACCGGCCTCACCATCGCGTCGGAGCGCCCGGGCCACCGCATGATGGAGCAGTGGCACCCGCTCGGCGTCGTCGGCGTGATCAGCGCCTTCAACTTCCCCGTCGCCGTGTGGTCCTGGAACGCCACGCTCGCGTTCGTCTGCGGCGATCCGGTCGTCTGGAAACCGTCGGAGAAGACGATCCTCACTGCCCTCGCCTGCCAGGCCCTCGTCACCGAGGCGGCTCGCCGCGTGAACGCGCCGGCGGGGCTCTCCTCGGTCGTGCTGGGGGGCGCCGAGGTCGGCGAGGCGTTGGTCGACGACCGCCGTGTCGCGCTGCTCAGCGCCACCGGCTCGACCCGGATGGGACGCGCCGTCGCTCCGCGCGTCGCGGGCCGCTTCGGCAAGCTGCTGCTCGAGCTCGGCGGCAACAACGCAGCGATCGTCACACCGTCGGCCGATCTCGACCTGACCGTCCGCGGCATCGTGTTCTCCGCCGCCGGCACGGCCGGGCAGCGCTGCACCACGCTGCGGCGCGTGATCGCCCACGCCTCGATCGCCGACGAACTCTGCGCGCGCATCGCCGCCGCGTACGAGACCCTGCCGATCGGCTCACCGCTCGACGACGGCACGCTCGTGGGCCCGCTGATCGACGCTACGGCGCACCAGGGCTACGTGGACGCACTCGACAAGGCCCGCGCCAACGGCGGCACGGTCCTCGCGGGCGGCACCCGGGTGCTCGCCGACGAAGCGCCCGATGCCTACTACGTCCGGCCCGCACTCGTGCGCATGCCGACCCAGTCCGAGATCGTGCGGGCCGAGACGTTCGCGCCGATCCTCTACGTCATGACGTACGGCTCGGTCGACTCCCCCGGCCCCGACGACTTCGACGAGGCGCTCGCGATGCACAACGACGTGCCCCAGGGGCTGTCGTCGTCCGTCTTCACGACGAACCTGCGCGAAGCCGAGCGCTTCATCGCCGCCGACGGCTCCGACTGCGGTATCGCAAACGTCAACATCGGCCCGTCCGGCGCCGAGATCGGTGGAGCGTTCGGCGGCGAGAAGGAAACCGGCGGCGGCCGCGAATCCGGCTCGGACGCCTGGCGCAACTACATGCGCAGAACCACCAACACCGTCAACTACAGCACCGCACTCCCGCTCGCCCAAGGCGTGAAATTCGGCTGACCACCGAAAGCGAAGCATGGGTTCCGGCGGCCGGCCCCGAGGGTCCGACCACCCCGTTACGCTCGCCATCGGCCTGAGCATGAGGGCCGGAGGGGGTTGGGCTTTCTCCTAGGACGAGCCAAGTTTGCGAAAGTCCCAACTCACGATCTTCGCCGGGGCCACTCGCAACCAGCCGTGTCTTTCGTCGTGGAACATTCCCTGCCCGCCCATGTACTTGCGGCTGAATTCCTGCTCTATGGCTACGAGCGCGTCGTTGGGCCCGCCCGTGCGCGGGACGTCGCCGACGACCTCGACCGTGCCTGTGAGTTCGACGCCGCGCAGCTCCAGGTAGTCGACGCCGGCGTCGACCGTGATTCCGATCCGCGGATCGCTGACCAGGTCGGTCCAGCGTTGGCTCCTCACGATGGAGTAGAGCCAGAAGTGGGTGCCGTCCCAGACGAACCAGAGCGGCGTCGCGTGTGGTCCGTCCGGCCCTATCGTGGCCACCCGGCACGTGCGCTCCTCGGCGAGGAACTCGTCGCGTTCCGCGTCGTCCATCGCGATCCTGCGGCCCCGGCGCTGCGGGCGGAGTTCCTCGACCATGCCGCTCCCCGCCGTGTGATTTACGCGATCAGTGCATTCGGACGTTACCGCGTCTCATAAACAGGGCCGGGGACGCCGACGGCCCCGGAGGGATCAACCCGGGGCCGTCGGAACAGGCTGTGCTCAGTGCTTGAAGGCGTCCTTGACGTTCTCGCCGGCATTCTTCAGATCCGACTTGGACTGGTCCTTCTTGCCTTCATTCTCCGTCGACTTGTCGCCGGTGACGCTGCCAAGACCTTCCTTGGCCTTGCCCGCGACGTCCTCGACTGCATTCTTGGCCTTGTCGATGGCACTCATGTGTGGCTCCTTCGTCGGTTGCGTACAGCCCAGGTTTACCCGCGACCGGCCGTCGATAATCGTCCGATGACGGGGGTCACGCGAATCAGATCACCCTGGTCATCGACTATGCACCGACCCGCCTGGCGGCCAACTCGATCCGATCATCGGGCTGCACCGCCGCAACGCGGAAATGCCTCCGCCCGTGCGGACCGTAGAACTCCCCCGGCGAGACCACCATCCCGGCGCGACGCGCGAGGTCTCGAGCCGCCGCCCACGCGTCACCGTCGGGGGCGCTCACCCACAGGTAGAAGGCGCCGGCGGGCAGCTCGGCGTGGTACCCGAGCGCGGCCAGGACATCCACGAGGCGGTGCATGCGCCGCAGGTACCGGGCGCGCTGGGCTTCGACGTGCTCGTCGTCACCGAGCGCGAGGACGGCCGCGGCCTGGACCGGTCCGGGCGGCATCAGGCCCGCGTGTTTGCGGACCTCGCGCAGATAGTGGACGAGTTCGGCGTCGCCGGCGTAGAAGCCGATGCGAGCCCCGGCGAAATTGTCCCGCTTGGACAGCGAGTGCACCGCCAACACGCCGTCGGTGCCGCTGCGCAGGACGGTCGTGGCCGGCGCCGTCCAGGTGAACTCGGCGTAGCACTCGTCCGAGACGACCGGGATCCCGCGCAGGCGGCCCCAGGCAGCGACGGCCGCGAGGTCGTGCAGCTCGCCCGTCGGGTTGGCCGGCGAGTTGACCCACACGCAGAGGGCGCGGTGGGCATCGTCGTCACTGATGTCGTCCAGCTCGAGGTAAGCGACGGCGCGGCACCCGGCGAGCGTCGCGCCCATTTCGTAGGTCGGGTAGCTGATCGCCGGGTAGAGGACGGTGTCGCGGAACGGGTCGCGCAGCTTGAGGTACTGCGGCAGCGACGCCACGAACTCCTTCGACCCGACGCACGCCGCCACCCCGGTCGCGGGATCAACACGGGCGCCGAGCCGGCGGTCGAGCCAACTCGCCGCGGCCTCGCGGAAAGGTGCCGTACCGATCGACGGCGGGTACCCGCGCGACGACACGCCGGCCGACAGCGCAGCGACGACGTCGTCGGGTGGCGGGTCGCACGGCGTGCCGATCGACAGGTCGACCGCCCCGCCCTCGTGCGTGCCGGCTAGTGCCGCGATCTCGACCAGCCGCTCGTAGGGGTACGGCGGCGGGACGAACCCGCTCGGTTCGGGCATCAGTCGCTCACCCGCCCTTCGCTGCGCTGGGGCAGGTGCTTGTCGAGCAACTGCGCGAGATGACACGAGTCGACGTGTGCGAGCTGCTCGAGTTGAGTGCGGCAGGAGAAGCCGTCGGCGAGGATCACCGCGTCGTGCGGGGCAGCGCGTACCGCCGGCAGCAGCGCGGTCTCGGCGACGGCTCGGGACACCTCGTAGTGCCCCTTCTCGACACCGAAGTTGCCGGCCAGCCCACAGCAGCCACCGACGGAGTGCACGTCGGCACCCGCGCCGGCCAGCAACGCCGCATCGGCCCCCCAGCCCATTACCGCGTGCTGGTGGCAGTGCGGCTGGGCGACGGCGCTGACCCCGTCGAGACGGGGCGGGTGGTAGTCCTGCGTGTCGGCGAGCAACTCGGCCAGCGTTCGCGTGACGGAGGCGACCGTCGTCGCCCGCGGATCGGCGGGCAACAGTTGCGTCAGGTCGTGGCGCAGCACCGCGGTGCACGACGGTTCGAGACCGACGATCGGCGTGCCGGCCCGCGCAGCCTCGTCAAGAGCATCGAGGCTGCGCCGCAGTTGTGCCTTCGCGCCGTCGAGCTGGCCGGTCGAGATCCAGGTCAGCCCGCAGCAGACCGGTTTCTCGGGGATCTGGACGGAGTATCCCGCCGATTCGAGCACCCGCACCGCGGCCCGGCCAACCTCGGGCGCGAAATGATCGGTGAACGTGTCGACCCACAGCACGACCGGCGAGGCGGTGCGCCCGGGGTGGGTCTTGAACCACGAACGGAACGTCTCGTGCGCGAAGACCGGCAGCTCGCGCCGCGCGTCGATGCCGCCAGCCCGCTTCGCCGCGCCCGCGAGGGCCTTGTTTCGCAGCACCGCATTCACAAACCGCGGCATCTGCGACGCGACGCGCGCCCAGCGCGGCAGCATACCCAACGCGTAGTGCGACGGCGGCCGCAGCCGGCGACGGTAGCGCTGATGGAGTACCTCAGACTTGTACGTCGCCATGTCGACGCCCGCCGGACAGTCGGCCGAGCATCCCTTGCAGGACAGGCACAGGTCGAGAGCCTCGTGCAGGTCCGGCGACCGGTAGCCGTCGACGAGCGATCCGTTGGCGAGTTCCTGCAGCACCCGCGCTCGTCCACGGGTGGAATCCTTCTCGTCCAGCGTCGCCAGGTAGGACGGGCACATGACGCCGCCCGCGGATGTCGTGTCGGCCCGGCACTTGCCGACGCCGACGCACCGGTGCACCGCCGTCGAGAGGTCACCGCCGTCCTGGGCGTACGCGAACGCGAGGTGCTTGCGCAACGGCTTGGCGCCTGGCACGCGCAGGTCGGCGTCGATCGGCGCGGGGTCGACGATCACGCCGGGGTTCAGCAGGTTGGCCGGGTCGAAGAGCCGCTTCACCTGGGCGAAAGCGTCGATCGCCTCGGCCGAATACATGCTCGGCAGCAGCTCGCCGCGCGCCCGGCCGTCGCCGTGCTCGCCGGACAGCGAGCCGCCGTGCGAGCCGACGAGCGCGGCCGCGTCTGTCACGAACTCGCGGTAGACGGATGGTTTCGAGGCGAGCGGGAAGTCGAGGCGGACGTGCACGCAACCGTCGCCAAAATGGCCATAGGTCAGGCCGTCCACGGCGTGCTGACGCATGAGCGCGTCGAACTCGCGTAGGTACGCACCGAGTTCGGCGGGCGGGACGGCGGCGTCCTCCCACCCGGGCCACGCGGGCGTTCCGCCCGGGGTGCGGCCACCCAGCCCCGCGCCGTCCTCCCGAATCCGCCACAGCGCGCGAGCGGTCGCGCCGGTGACGACGACATGGTCGAGGCAGCCGGCGTCGGCGACGAGCTTCTCGGCCGCGGCGATCGCTTCGGCCTCGGTGTCGCCGGCGGTCTCGACGAACAGCCAGCCGTCACCGCGCGGCAGGTCGGGCACGGCCGACGGGCCGCGGCGCGCGCGCACGACCTCGACCAGCCGTGCGTCCATGCCTTCGAGCGCGACCATGTCGTGTGCCAGCAAGCCGGGGACGGCGTCGGCCGCTGACGGCATGTCGGCGTATCCGAGCACGCACAGCGCAACCGCCTTCGGGGTCTTCACGAGCCGCACGGTCGCCCCCAGCAGCACGCCGAGCGTGCCCTCGGTGCCGACCAGGAACTTGGCGACGTCGTTGCCGTTCTCGGGCAGCAAGTGTTCGAGCGAGTAGCCGGACACCTGCCGGGTGAAGCGGGCGAACTCGGTACGGATCAGCGCGAGGTTCGCGCGAGCGAGCCGATCCAGGCCGGCATAGATCGGCGCGCCCGGCCCCTTGGTCGGGACGCCCTCGCGCCCGTAGCGGCGGGCGGTGAAGCGGGTGCCGTCGGCGATCAGGACATCGAGGTCGAAGACGTTGTCCGCAGTGCGGCCGTACTTGAGGGCCCGCGGCCCGCAGGCGTTGTTGCCCAGGGATCCGCCGATGGTGGCGCGGGCATGCGTCGACGGGTCCGGGCCGTAACGCAACCCGTGGCCGGCCGCGGCGAGCGTTATCGAGTCGAGGATCGCGCCGGGCTCGACGAGTGCGGTACGCGTGGCGGGGTCGATGTCGAGCACCCGGTTCAGGTGCCGCGAGAAGTCGAGCACGATCCCGGTACCGATTGAGTTGCCGGCCGTCGAGGTGCCGCCGCCGCGCGAGGTAAGGGGCACGCCATATGCGCGCGCGACCGACATCGCGGCTTCGACCTCGGACACCTCACGCGGATATGCGACGACCGTGGGGACGATCCGGTAGTTGGACGCGTCCGACGAGTACTCGGCCCGGCGGCGGTTGCCGTGCTCGGCGTCGGCCACGCCGGCGCGCACCAGGGCGGCGGCCAGTTCGCGCGGCGGGACGGACGTCATCCGGCCATTCTTCCGCACCGCCTGTCTTGGCCTCGCTGCGGCGCGGCCCACCGGCAGTGATCAACAGGCCAGGACCCGTCAGGAGGCGAAGTAGAGCGGCGGTCGCACGCCGTCGAGGACGTAGGCCAGTGCGGCGCGAGCTGCGACCGGCCCGACCAGGTTCCCGGTGCCGTTGTAGCCCCCGATCGCGACGACGCCGTCCGCGGCCAGCGTGCAGAGCGCACGTGCGTCGGGGGTGTAGCCCACCGACGCGGCCCAGCGGTGCGTGACCTCGATCGGCGCCCCGGCGAAACGCTGTGCGACCGCGCCTATGTAGCGCTGCACGTGCCGCGTCGGTTCCGTGCGACCGGTCCATTCCGCGGACTCGAAGCGGTCTCGGCCGCCGCCGACATAGAGGCGGCCGTCCGGTGCTTGTTGGGCGTAGTCGTAACCCCAGCGGCCGTAGACCGGGCAGCGCAGGCGCTCGGGCGCTACCGGTGCGGTGGCGAGCATCTGCAGGCGCGCTGTGCGCAGGCGACGGACCACTTTCGGCACGACGCGCCCCAACTTGCCGTCGACCGCCACGACGATCGCGTCGGCGCGGACCGCGCCGTACTCGGTGGTCACCTCCCCGGCGCACACCTTGAGTACCCGCGTGTGCTCGAACAGCGCCGCGTGATGCTCAAGCCGGCCCGCGACCGCCATCGCCCTTGCCGCTGGGTTGACCGCCGCGTCGTCGGGCAGCACGATCCCGGTTCCGAGCGGCCCGTCATAGCCCTCGACCGCGATCCCGTTCGCCTGCAGCGCCGAGGCATGCGCGGCACAGTCCTTGGTCTCGAGCTCCCGGTCGTCGGCCTCGGCCTGATCACGCGGCTCGCCGGGCAACCCGGCGAGCCGGATCGACCCGACCCGGCGCAGGACGCCCGGTGGCAGCGTCACGGCCAAGCGGTCCAGCTCGGCGAGCGTCTCGCGGTACAGCTGCGCCGCGCAGTCGCCCCAGCGCGCGAGCGCGTCGTGCAGGAACAGCGCCGGCCCGCCGAGCAGGAACCCGCCGTTGCGCCCGGCTCCCCCACCCGCGACACGTCCCGCGTCGAGCCCGACCACCGAGAGGCCGCGATCCACGGCGGCGTCGACTGCCGCCAGCCCGGACGCACCCAGGCCGACCACGCAGACGTCCGCTCGGCGGGGGCCCGGCAGCCTTGGAAGGCCGGGCCAGCCGGCCACCGCCGGCGCCACGTCCCAGCCGACGGTGCTCAACACACCTGACTCGTGCCGCTCATAGCACCTTCGACAGGAACGCTCTCGTCCGCTCGTGCCGAGGGTTTGCCAAGACGTCCTTCGGTACGCCGGCCTCGACCACGACGCCACCGTCCATGAAGACCAACTGGTCGCCGACCTCGCGGGCGAAGCCGATCTCGTGGGTGACGACGACCATCGTCATACCGTCATTCGCGAGATCGCGCATCACCTGGAGGACCTCACCGACCAGCTCGGGGTCGAGCGCGGAGGTGGGCTCGTCGAAAAGCATCAGCTTCGGGTCCATTGCCAGGGCTCGAGCGATCGCGACCCGTTGCTGCTGACCACCGGACAGCTGGCTGGGGTAGCTGTCGGCCTTGTCCGCGAGCCCGACGCGATCGAGCAGTGCCCGAGCCGCGTTCGCCGCGTGGGCTTTGGACTGCCGACGCACCAGCATCGGCGCCTCGATGATGTTGTCCAGCGCCGTTTTGTGCGGGAAGAGGTTGAAGCGCTGGAACACCATCCCGATCTCGGCCCGCTTCGAGCACACGTCGCGGTCGCGAAGCTCGTGCAGTTTGTCACCACGCTGCTGGTAGCCGACGAGTTCTCCGTCGACCCACAGCCGACCGGAGTTGATCTTTTCCAGGTGGTTGATGCAGCGCAGGAAGGTGGACTTGCCCGAGCCGGACGGCCCGAGGATGACCATCACCTCGCCGGCGTCCACTGTGAGGTCGATGCCCTTGAGCACCTCGAGCAGGCCGAAGCGCTTGTGCACGTTCTCCGCGCGGACCATCGGCTCGGGCAGCGGCGACTTGGACTGCGTCGTCATCGTCGGACCTGCGCGCCGACGATCGTCGCGTCCAGCACGACAGCAGCCGGCGGCGGTGCCTGCCGAGTCCGGACCATCGTCGCGAATCGCTGCCGGGGTGTCAGCGGCAATGCTCGCGACGACCCCCGCGCGTAGTGCCGCTCGACGTAGTACTGCCCCGCGGTGAGCACCGACGTGATGATCAGGTACCAGAGGCTGGCGACGAGCAGCAGCGGCACGACCTGATAGGTGCGCGCGGAGATCAGGTTCTGCGCATTGAACAGTTCGACGACGGTGGCAACCGAGACCAGCGACGAGTTCTTGAGCATCGAGATCAGCTCGTTGCCGGTCGGCGGAATGATGACGCGCATCGCCTGCGGGAGCACGATGCGCCGCAGTGTGATCGCCTTGGTCATGCCCAGCGACGAGGCGGCCTCTGCTTGGCCCTCGTCAACCGACAGCAGGCCGGCGCGCACGACTTCGGACATGTAGGCCGCTTCGTTCAAGCCGAGCCCGATGCACCCCGCGACGAACGCCGTGACCAGGCTGTTCGAGTTGGCGTGTGCGAACTCCGGCCCGAACGGAATCCCGAGCGAGAGCTTCGGGTAGAGGTACGCGATCCCGGAGTACCAGAAGACGATCTGGACGAGCAGCGGGGTGCCGCGGAAGAACCAGATGTAGACCCAGCTGACCCCGGACAGCACCGGATTCGCCGAGAGCCTCATCACCGCCAGCATTACGCCGCCGACGATGCCGATCGTCATCCCGATCAGCGTGAGCTCGACGGTCAGCAGGAGGCCGTGCAGGATCTGGGAGGACAGGAAGTAGTCGCTGACTACGCCCCAGCCGAAGCGGGTCTGCCTACTGTTCCCACGCTGCACCCGGGCGACGACGACCGTGTTGACCAACATCGCGATCAGCACGGCGATCACGACGACCGCGACCCACCGGCCCGGGTGGCGGACGGGAACCGCCTTGATGTCCGGGGGTCGCGCCTGCGGCACCTCCGGGCTGGACGTCACGCCGCTCAGCCCGTGGCGCCGTTGATCACCGGAGCCTTGACCCCCCCGGACGTGACGCCCCACTTGTTCAGCAACTTCGCGTAGCTGCCGTCGCTGACGAGCGCCTTGACCGCAGCCACAACGGCCTTCGCCATTCCGTTGCCCTTGGGCAGCGCGATGCCGTACGGAGCGACACCGAACGCCGTGCCGCTGTTCTCGAACTGGCCGTTGGCCTGCTTGACGATGTAACCGGCGACCTGCGAATCGGCGAATCCGACGTCGGCCCGGCCGCTGGACACCGCGAGATTGGCCTGACCCTGGTCGGCGAAGGACAGCACGCTGACCTTGCACTTCTTGGCCTGGCTCTGGGCATCGGTCTGCTCGACGGTGCCGTTCTCGACGGCGACGGTCGCTCCGCACAGGGAGGCCAGACCGTTGAACTTCTTGCTCGAGCCGGCCTTGACGTAGTACCCCTCCCCCGCCTGGAAGTAGGTGACGAAGTCGACGACCTTCTCCCGTTCTTTGTTGTCCGTGAACGAGGACAGCCCGACGTCGTACTTGCCGCTCTGCAGTCCGGGGATGATCGTGGCGAAGGTGGCGTTGACCAGTTTCACCTTGAGCCCGAGCTGGGCTGCGATCGCGTCCGCGATGTCGGCGTCGAAACCGACGATGGTGTGCCCATCCGAGGCCACCGACTCGTCCGGCGGGTAGGTGGCGTCCATTGCGACAGTGAGGGTTCCCTTGCTCGCGATGGCCGGCGGCACCAGCGACTTCAGCCCGCCGGACGCACCTGCGCCCGCACCCGAGGATGTCGGCGTGGAACTGGCGCTGGAGGCGTTGTTGGTCTTCCCGCCACCGCCGCTGCTGCTGGCGCAGCCGGTCAGCGCTAGTGAGACGGTGGCAACGAGCGACAAAGCAATGCCGAGCGGGCGCATGCGGGACGACAAGGTGAACCTCCAGCGGATCGGGTAGGCGTGACATTAGCCACGCCCGTCGCAGACGAAAGAAATATAGGGCAGCGCGTCTGGTATTCGAGACTGCAGGCCCGGCTGCGCGCCGGATAGGCGGGGCAAATCGGTCCTGACCGGGTCAAGGCACCGCGAGCTGGGTCTTGCCCAGCACCACCACACCGCCCTCGGACACGTGGTAGCGCTGCCGGTCGAGGTCGGGCTCGAGGCCGATGTGCGCGCCCTCAGGCACGACGACGTCCTTGTCCAGGATCGCCTTGCGCACGACGGCGCCCCGACCGACCTGCACGCCGTCCATGAGCACCGAACCCTCCACGTACGCGCCCGCCGCGAGACGCACGTTCGGCGCGAGCACGCTGTGCCGCACGGTCGCACCGGCCACGATCGCGCCCGCGCCGATAATTGACTCCTGGGCGATGCCGCCCTCGACGAACTTGGCCGGGGGCAACTGCGGATGGTGCGTGAAGATCGGCCATTGCTGGTTGTACAGATTGAAGATCGGGTGGACCGCGACGAGGTCGGTGTGCGCGTCGTAGTACGCGTCGATCGTCCCGACGTCACGCCAGTACCCGTGATCGCGGGTCGTCGCCCCGGGGACGTCGTTGTCGGCGAAGTCGTAGACGTACGCATCGCCCTTCTTGACCATCAGCGGCATGAGGTTCGTGCCCATGTCGTGGACGGACTGCTGGTCGATGGCGTCCTGCTTCAACGCCTCGAGCAGGGCGTCGGTGGTGAAGACGTAGTTGCCCATCGACGCGAAGGTCTCGTCGGGGTTGTCGGGCAGACCCGGCGGGTCGGCAGGTTTTTCCAGGAAGTCGATCACGCGACCGTCGGGGTCGGCGTCGATCACGCCGAACGCGCTGGCCTCGTCGCGGGGCACGCGGATGCCCGCAACCGTCGCGCCCGCCCCGGACTCGATGTGCTGCGTGACCATCTGGCGCGGGTCCATGCGGTACACGTGATCGGCGCCGAACACGATGATGTACTCGGGCTTGTCGTCATAGATCAGGTTGGCCGACTGAAGGATCGCGTCGGCGCTGCCGGTGTACCACCGGGGGCCGAGACGCTGTTGCGCCGGCACGGTGGTGATGTAGTTGCCGAGGATGTTCGACATGCGCCACGTCTGCGTGACATGCCGATCGAGCGAGTGCGACTTGTACTGCGTCAGCACGCACAACCGCAGGTACCCGGCGTTCACCAGGTTCGAGAGCACGAAATCGATCAGGCGGTAGTTGCCCCCGAACGGGACGGCCGGCTTGGCCCGATCGGCGGTGAGCGGCCACAGGCGCTTCCCCTCGCCGCCCGCCAGGACGATCCCCAGGACTCTCGGCCCTCGCGCCACAGCTATGCCGACTCGCTCGCAACGCTTGCGCTCATCACCTCACCCTAGTGCGGCGTCGCTACGGTGAGGGCCATGCGCGTCGCGATCATGTCTCGCGAATACCCTCCTGAGGTCTACGGCGGCGCCGGGGTGCACGTGGAGTTCCTGGTCCGCGAGCTGCGCCGGCTCGTCGACGTCGACGTGCACTGTTTCGGCGCCTCACGCTCGGAACCGGGGGTCTCCGCCCATCCGACACCGGTCGGGCTGGCCGAGGCGAACGGCGCCCTGCGCACACTCGGCGTCGACCTCGAGATGGCGTCGTCTGCAGCAGGTGCGGACCTCGTGCACTCGCACACGTGGTACGCCAATCTCGCCGGCGTCCTCACCGCGCAACTGCACGGCGTGCCGCACGTGCTGACCGCACACTCGCTGGAGCCGCAGCGACCGTGGAAGGCCGAGCAGCTCGGCGGCGGCTACCGCATCTCGTCCTGGGCCGAACGACAGGCCTACGAGACGGCGGACGCGATCGTGGCGGTGTCCTACGGCATGCGCGCCGACGTGCTTTCTGCCTACCCGTTCGTCGATCCTGCCAAGGTCCACGTGATCCACAACGGCATCGACACCGCGCTCTACGCCCCGGCGACCGACCCCTGCGCGACGGACGCGCTGGGGCGTCACGGCATCGACCCCGGAAGGCCCTTCGCGATCTTCGTCGGGCGCATCACCCGGCAGAAGGGTTTGGGGCACCTGTTGCGGGCCGCCGAGGCGTTCGATTCCGAGGTGCAGCTCGTCCTGTGCGCCGGTGCCCCGGACACCCCCGAGATCGAGGCCGAGTTCACGGCCGCGGTGGCTCGGCTCCGCACGACCCGCACCGGCGTCGTATGGGTGCGCGAGATGCTGCCGCGCGACGAACTCGCCCTGCTGCTGACGTTGGCGACGGTGTTCGTGTGTCCTTCGGTCTACGAACCGCTCGGCATCGTCAACCTGGAGGCCATGGCCTGCGAGACCGCGGTCGTCGCCAGCGCCGTGGGCGGCATTCCTGAGGTCGTCGCCGACGGCTCGACCGGGCTGCTGGTTCCATTCCACGCCGTCCCGGCCGCCGAGTTCGAGGCCGGCCTCGCCGCAGCGGTGAACACGCTCTGCGGCGACCACGTCCGGGCTACGGCGATGGGTCTGGCCGGCCGCGAACGCGCGATCCGCGAGTTCGACTGGCACACCATCGCGCACCGCACAGTCGAACTCTACGAATCGCTTATCCGGCCGAGCTGACCTGCGTCATTGCCGCACGAGCAGCACGACTGCAGGTCGAACGCGTCGGTCCGAACCGTGCGTCAGGCGCCGGCGGACGACGCGACCCAGTATTCGACGAACCTGCCCTCGCGCACGCGAAGGACGTCGTTGCCGAAGAACCTCATCGGGCCGTCGGCGGTCTCGCCCTGACCCGTCCAGCGCCCGGCCACGAGATCGCCGTCGACGAGCGGGCCGACCTGGAGCGTGAAGCTGGGGCCGGTGAGCATCTCGTGGGTCTGACCGATGAGGGCGACGAGTTCGCCGGCCCCACGTACCTCACGGTCGGGCCAGTGCCCGACGAAGTCGTCGGAGACGATCTCGCCGACGATGTCCGGCTTGCCGTTCCAGAACTCGTCGATCCAGCGTCGGTAGAGATCATGGGCGCCGTCCATGCGCACAGCCTGCCCAGGCCGCACCTGCCTGACACGCCGTCGTCCCCGGACTCCCTCTCGGCCTGCCGGGCCAGCCACGGCGAAGTCTTGATGTCGGAACGGGTGTTGCGAGGCGGCGCGCCCAGCTCGACCAGTTGATTCGGAAAGGTCGACGGCCGCAGCAGTGGCGTCGTGATCGGCCGCGCGGACGTCAAGCATGACTGCGATACGGGCGCGTGTACTAGGCGCCGACTGCCTTGAGGGCGTCGCCGAGGGCATCAGCCTCGTCGGGCGTCATCTCGACAACGAGACGGCCGCCGCCCTCGAGCGGGACGCGCATAACGATGCCGCGGCCCTCTTTCGTGACTTCGAGCGGGCCGTCGCCCGTCCGCGGCTTCATGGCCGCCATGCGAACCTCCTCCGGTGAGCCGACGAGCTCACGTTCCGAACAAGCCGTCCGGCGCGCGGATCGTGCGACGCCAGCATCGCCGATCATTCTCCCGTATGGCAGCTCGTTCACCCAACCCCGGGTGACGGTAACGTCGGCTTGTCGCTTTCCGGTCGCACAGACGTCGTCGTCGGAACCGACATTCCGATGGTGGACGAGGCGGAGGAGCCCCCGTGGCCGACGTACTACTGGTGGACCGCGCCGACGGCGTGGCGACGCTAATGATGAACCGTCCGGAGTCGATGAACTCGCTGTCCGTCGAGCTCAAGCAGGCGCTGCTCGACGCCGCCCGCGAGGTCTCGGGCGACCCGGCGGTGCGGGCGGTCGTCCTCGCCGGCAGCGGGCGCGGTTTCTGCGTGGGTCAGGACCTGCGCGAGCACGTCACCTTGTTGGACGCCGGAGATCCCACACCGCTCAATACGGTGACCGAGCACTACAACCCGATCGTGCTGGCGCTGGCGAAGATGCCCAAGCCGGTGATCGCCGCCGTCAACGGCATGGCCGCGGGCGCCGGCGCGGGACTGTCGTTCGCGTGCGACTTCCGTATCGCCGCCAAGTCGGCCGGCTTCCTCATCGCCTTCGCCAACGTCGGGCTCGCGCTCGACAGCGGCGTTTCCTGGACGCTCCCCCGGCTTGTCGGCGGCGCGCGGGCCACGGCGCTCTCGCTTCTCGCCGAGCCGATCACGGCCGAAGCGGCGCTCGAGATGGGTCTGGTCAACGCCGTCGTCGACGAGCCCGACCGCGTCCTGCCGGCCGCTCAGGAACTCGCGGGGCGGCTCGCCGCTGGCCCGACTCTCGCCTACGCGGCCATCAAGCAGGCGATGTCCTTCGCCGCGACCCACGATCTTGAGGCGTCGCTGGACCTCGAGGCCGAGTTGCAGACGCACATGGGTCAGACCGAGGATCACGTGAATTCCACGAAGGCCTTCGTCGCCAAGCAGCGGCCGACGTTCCTCGGACGCTGACCGGCGACGTTCGGAGTTGACTGGCGACTTCTTCGGTTGACTGGCGACCTGCCAATCAACTCCGAACGTCGCCAGTCAACGCGCGCCAGCACGTGGCGACGTGGTCGTCGACCATGCCGGTGGCCTGCATGAGCGCGTAGGCCGTCGTCGGTCCGACGAAACGGAACCCGCGCTTCTTCAGCGCCTGCGCCATGGCCACCGACTCGACGGACGTTGCGGGTACCTCGCCCAGGTCGCGCGGCCGCCGACGCGGGGCCGCCGGCGCGAAGGACCACAGGAACGCGTCCAGCCCCTCGGGCACCGCATCGCCGACAGCGCGGGCGTTCGCGACCGCGGCCTCGATCTTCCTGCGATTACGGACGATGCCCGCGTCGTCAAGGAGACGCCGGACGTCGTCGTCATCGAATCCCGCCACGGTCTCGATTTCGAAGTCGGCGAAGGCGAGCCGGAACGCCGCGCGTTTGCGCAGGATGATCAGCCAGGACAAGCCGGACTGGAACGCCTCGAGGGACATGCGCTCGAACATCTCGCGGTCGCCGTGGAGCGGGGTACCCCACTCGTCGTCGTGGTACGCGACGTACTCGGGCGCGGACGTCGCCCACCCGCAGCGCGGACGGTCAGTGTTGGCCATGCTCAGGCGCAACACGTGACTCGTCAGTCACCGGCGGCTCGTCTGTCACCGGTACTTCGCACTCGTCGGACGATGGCGGTTGGGGGGCGTCGCCCGGGACCGGCTCGTCCGCTGCCTCGACACCGGGGGCCACGCTCGCCGGCCTGTCCCCCCGCTCGGGATAGCCGTAGTCCGCCTCGGGAGCGTCCTGGTCGACCCCTCGGAGCCGCGCGATCTCGAGTTCCCGTACCCGCAGCTCTCCGGCCAACCGGTCGAGCAGGATGTCGGTCTCGGCGAAGCGGTAGCCACGCAGTGCGACCGGCAGGCGTACCGAGTCGACGTCCTCGGGCGCGAGCATGCGATCAGCGGGCAGCTCCCACGGCGGCTCGTCGCGCAGCGGAGGCGCGATCTGCTCGCCGGCGGGCAGGAACCGCGCGGCGAGCAGGAACAGACCGCCGGCGACGATCACCGCCAGCAGTCCGTACAGAACCAGGTGCAGCACCCGACGATCGTGCCATGCCCATCGCCGGGCAATCGTGAGAAGCTTGTGTGTGGTGCACTGACCGCCATGCCCGAACAGCCCGTACTCCGTGAGCGCCTCGACGACGGCATCGAGATCGTGCGGTTGAACCGTCCGGCCAAGCGCAACGCCCTCGACACGGCGAGCCTCGGCGCCCTCAACGTGGCGCTTGACGAACTGACCGCCGACGATGCGCTGCGCGTGCTCGTGCTGTCGACGACGTCCACCCGTGCGTTGTGTGCGGGCGCCGACATCGGCGAGCAGCTCGACCCGGACGGCGGCGTCGCGCGGATGGCGGCATTCACCCGCATGTACGCCGCGATCGACGCGCTGCCGGTGCCCGTGATCGCCGTCTGCGTCGGCAACTGCGTGGGCGCCGGCGCCGAGATCGTCGCCGGCAGCGATCTGCGGGTCGGCGGCGACAACCTGAAACTGGCCTGGGCCGGCGCGCGGCTCGGCGTACCGGTGGGGCCGGCCCGGCTGGCCCCCCTGATCGGCGTCGCTCGCGCCAAGGACCTCGTCTTCACCGGACGCTCGGTGGACCTGGCCGAAGCCCAACAGCTCGGCCTGCTCCAGCGCACCACGAGCGCCGAGAACGCCGAACCCGTCGCGATCGAGCTCGCCCAACAGATCGCGGCGCAGTCCGCTGGCGGCATCCGCGTGCTCAAGCAGATGTTCCGCGACCTCGACCGCATGCCCGAGCGAGTGGCCTACGAGAACGACAAACTCATGGACTTCCAGCACCACGGGGCGGGTCTGCCGCGCGGGCGGTGAGCGCTGCGAAAGCCTTGTCCACGGTCGTGGTTCGGACGAGCAGATCGAGCGCCGCCCGGCGCGCGAATCCCTGATCGCACAGCCCTTCCAGGTACGCCCACAGCGGCTCGTACAGGCCGGTCGGGTCCAGGACGACCACCGGCTTGCCGTGCATGTCGAGCGTGGCCGACGTCCATACCTCGAACAGCTCCTCGAGCGTGCCGAGACCGCCGGCCAGGGCGAGGAAGCCGTCACTGCTCTCGTCCATGACCCGCTTGCGTTCGCGCATCGTGTCAACGACGACCAGCTCGTCGGCGTCGGTGTCGGCGACCTCGAGCGGCATCAAGTGCGCCGGGATCACGCCGACGGTGCGCGCTCCACCCGAGCGGGCGGCGCGGGCCACCGCACCCATCATCGACACCCGCCCGCCGCCGGAGACGAGCGAGTGGCCGTCGCTCGCGATGCGCTCTCCGACCACGGCCGCGAGGTCGCGGTGCATCGCGTCGATCGAGTCCGACGACGAGCAGTAGACGCAGATTCTCACGCGAGGTCGCGACCGGATTCCGGGTCGGCAGCGACGGCGTCCTCGGCCTGCTTCTGGGCCGAGCGGGCCGCTTCCGACTCGACGATGAAGGCCACTGCGTCATCGACGTCGTCGGTCAGATGCAACAGGTCCACATCGGCCACACCCACCTTGCCGGCGGGTTGCACGGTGTCGCGGAGCCACTGCAGCAACCCCGACCAATAGGCGGTCCCGAACAGGATGACGGGGAATCGGGTGACCTTCTGGGTCTGGACGAGCGTCAGCGCCTCGAACAGCTCGTCCAGGGTGCCGAAGCCGCCCGGCATGATCACGAACGCCTGCGCGTACTTGACGAACATCGTCTTGCGAGCGAAGAAATAGCGGAAGTTGATGCCGACGTCGACCCAGTGGTTAAGGCTCTGCTCGAACGGCAGCTCGATGCCCAGACCGACCGACACTCCGCCGGCCTCGGACGCACCCCGGTTGACGGCCTCCATCGCGCCCGGGCCGCCGCCGGTGATGACCGCGAAGCCGGCCTTCGCCAGCGCCGCGCCGAGGTCGACGCCGGTCGCGTACTCGGGATGGTCGGGACGGGTGCGGGCCGAGCCGAACACCGAGACGGCTGAGCCCAGCTCCGCCAGCAGTCCGAAGCCCTCGACGAACTCACTCTGAATCCTCAGCACGCGCCACGGATCGGTGTGCACCCAGTCCGACGAGCCGCGTGAGTCGAGCAGTCTCTGATCCGTGGTGCCCGCCGTGATCTGGGCGCGGCGCAGGACCACAGGCCCACGTTGCTGTTCGGTCCGATCTTCAGTCACGGTGCCGACCGTAACCAAGCTCAGACGGGTTCGAGCGGGCGGTGCGGGCCGTCCGGAGGCTCTGTCTGCACCAGGTCGCCGGCCCGGACCGCGCCGTCGTTGCGGACGACAGCCATCACGCCGGCCCGCCGCACGAGACTGCCGGCGGCGTCACGGTCGAGCGTGGCCGCCATGAGACCACCGGCGAACCGATCGAGCTGCACGCACGGATTGCGCAGCCCCGTGATCTCGACCAGCGCGTCCGCGCCCAGCCGCAGCTGCGTCCCGGTCGGCAGCGCGAGCAAGTCCACCCCGCGCGTCGTGACGTTCTCACCCACCGAGCCGGGCGAGACGTCGAACCCACGGGCGATGAGCTCGTCGACCATCTCGGCCTGCAGCAGGTGCACCTGCCGAAGGTTCGGCGCGGTCGGGTCGCGCCGCATCCGGGAACGGTGCTGGACGGTGGACCCGAAGTGGGAGTCGCCCTCGACGCCCAGACCGGCCCGCAACACGATCTCGGCGACGGTCGGCTTGCTGAAGCGGTGGCCGGCGTCGCGGTGCACCACTGCGACGAACGGCCCGGTCACGACAAGAACCACACCAGGCCGGCATCTGCGGCGACCGACGCCCACACTTGCAAG
>JBPCOE010000073.1:0-5259 GCA_051000605.1 Jatrophihabitans sp. | reverse complement strand
CGTGCGGTCCGAGTCGAGCTCCGCGCCCCGTCGGGCGAGGGTCATGACCAGCTCTGTTCGAGCAACGCGCCGCTGGCGTGCAGTACGTCCAGACGGTGCACGGTGGGTTCGCCCTCGGGCCGGTTGCCCCCGAACGCGGCGTCGACGGCGGGATGGATGCGCTGCTCGAACGCCTGCTCGCAGGCTCGCTCGGATTCCCAGACGTCGATATAGCGCAACGTGCCGTCGGGCTGGCGTACACACAGGTGCAGCAACTGACCGGCCATCGGTTCGGGCCCGATCTCGGTGACGACCTTGCGGTACAGGTCTTCCCCGATCGGAACGTCTTGGATGTAGGCGTAGACCACGACACAGCCTCCTGATAGATTTATCCGAAGTTATATCGGATGAATGGGAGGACGGTATGGCCAATGAGCGACAGCGTCAAGGCGCAATCCGGCGGCAAGCGCGCCTACCGCTCCCCGCGCCGGGTCGAGCAGGCCGCCGCCACCCGACGTGCGGTGCTGGACTCGGCCCGGGAGCTGTTCATCGCCCACGGCTACGCCGCCACCACCGTCGCCGAGATCGCCGAACGGGCCCGCGTCTCGGTGGACACCGTCTACGCCACGGTCGGGCGCAAGCCCGCGTTGCTGCGTGAACTCGTCGAGACCGCGATCTCCGGCAGCAGTCAGGCCGTGCCGGCCGAACAGCGCGACTACGTTGCCCGCATCGGCGAAGCCCACACCGCCCAGGACAAGATCACCATCTACGCGCAGGCGATCACCGAGATCCAGCAGCGGATGGCGCCGGTGTTCCTCGCGTTGCGTGACGCCGCTACCACCGACCGCGACTGCGCCGGGCTGTGGTCCGAGATCGCCGAACGCCGGGCACGGAACATGCTGCTGTTCGCGGCCGAGCTGCGCGGCACCGGGGAGCTGCGCGCAGACCTCACCGACCAGCAGGTCGCCGACATCATCTGGAGCATGAACGCCGCCGAATACTGGCTGCTGCTCGTGCACGAACGCTCCTGGAGCCCTAGCCAGTTCGCCGCATGGCTCACCGACGCCTGGACCCGCCTGCTGCTGACCGAAGCCGCCCCGGCGTAAAGGAGGCTGCCGGCACGGCCAGATGACGTTGGTTCGCGCCTGGGCCGGAGAGGTCATCCGGCTCGGGTCGGGCCGAGTAAGGCGAGGACGTCCGAGGCCGTCAGCGGTGCCCGGCCGAGCAGGCTGACGGCCTCGGTCCGGGTGGCGACCCCCATTTTGTCCATGGCCACGGCTGTGCGGTTCTTGCGCGCGAACGCGGGGTAGACGGGGCGGGCGAGCGTGCCCAGGGTTCGCAGCACCGGGCGCGGCACGTGTCGCACCGCGCCATGCCAGCCACGCTGGCACTGCAGCGCACGGGCGAGGGCGGTCATGGTTACCGGCTCGCCGGCTACCTCGAGGATCTGGCCGCGAAGGGTCGCGTCGGTGGCGGCGCGGGCCACGACGGCTGCGACGTCGGCGGCGGAGACGAAGCCCAGAGGCCGGTCGCCACGTCCGAAGACCAGCGGTCGGCCTGACCTCCCGGCCGTCTGGGTCAGGATGGTCAGCCAGGTCTCCAGGAACGGACCCGCCCGCACGATCGTCCACGGGGTACCGCTGGCGCGTAGGTGCTGTTCTGCGGCGTGTTTTGCGCGGAACAGTTCGAGTGGGCTGTCGGCTGCCGCGCCGATCACCGAGACCAGCACGACGCTCGTGCCGGATGCGGCGGCCGCGTCGACGAGGTTGGCGTTGCCGCGCTGGTCGACCTCGAGAGGCCCGGCGCCGCGGCCGCCAAGCAAGCCGTGCACGGCCGAGACGATCACCGACGCGCCCGCCACCACGTCGCCGAGAGCGGCGGTCTGACGGACGTCACCGGCCAGCACCTCGACGCCCTCGCCCAGCACGGTGCGGGCCCGTTCGGGGTCGCGGACCAGGACCCGGACTTGCTCACCACGAGCGAGCAGGTCGCTCACCACGTGTCGGCCCAGCAGCCCGCTGCCACCGGCGACCACGATCATGTCGGGGTGTCGGCGTGTACTTGGGCACTGACGGCGTCCTCGACGCTCGTGCTCGCCTCCTCGACCGGTTCGAGGTAGAAGCGGGCCCAGGTCGCCCGGCCGTCCTGGACGCCGAAGATGATCACGCCTCGCATCAGATGCCGGGTGCCGTCGAGCCGGGTGCCGCTCATCTGCCATTCCGACCAGACCTCGCAGCCCTCGACCGCCCACCGCGCCACGCTGGCGTGGACATCGGGCACGAACGCGAAGATCTGCCGCCAGTTGGCGCGGACCTGCTCGCTGCCCTGGAAGTCCCGACTCGGGTGAGCGGGCGCCTCGTTGCGGTAGGCCGGGTCAAAGCAGTCCACGAGCGCGTCCAGGTCGTGGGCGTTCGTGGCCTCCTGCAGCGTGACCAGGAACGGGTGGGTATCGGCGGGCATCGTGGCTACCTCATTCTGTTACAGTGCACTGTAATCAATATTGGGAGTATGCGAGCCACGATGACTGGCGTCAAGAGGCGATACGACGGTTCGGCGCGTCGTGCCCACGCCGAACGCGTGCGGGGGACCCTGGTGGAAACCGCACGCGAGATGTTGCTGCGCGACGGCTACGCAGCGACTACGATTCCGAACCTCGCGCACGCGTGCGGTGTGTCGGCGGAGTCGGTTTACAAGCGTTTCGCCGGCAAATCCGCCCTCGTCCGCGCCGTCGTCACCCAGGCCCTGCAAGGCGTCGGACCGGTCGCCGCAGAGACCCGCTCCGACCTATTGGCCGCCGACGACCTCACCTCGCTGTTGCGCGGATGGGGGCGCCTAGCCGCCGAGGTGGCACCCCGCGTCACTCCGATTCTGCTACTCGTCCACGCCGCCGCCGCCCACGACCACGAACTAGCTGTGCTCGAACGCGAACTCGACGACAACCGCCGAGCCCGCATGACCGACAACGCGCGGCGGATCGCCGACGCCGGACACCTACCCGACGACCTCCCCGTCGCCCAGGCCGGCGACATCCTGTGGACCTACAGCTCCCCGCAGATATACGACCTACTCGTGATACGCAGCGGCTGGACCCTCGACCGATACGCAGACTTCATCACCGCCGGCGTGGCCGCCCACCTGCACCCCTAAGCACGACACCTGTGCCAGTTGACCGCGACAGACGCATGCAGTCCGATCTGCGCGCTTCGATCAAGATCGCGTGCAGTGGGTGACCGAGCAGAACGAGGCCTCGGTTGGACCGCGTGGGGCGGGCGGGAACAGAGTCGCCAAGGTCAACGTGGAGCCGGACAGTGCGGAGCCCCCACACAGCCGCGGACGCGATCTGGATCTCCGGTGAAGGCGCGGTGCGCCTAGGGCGTCAAGGACCGGCGTGCTGCGGTGACGGCGGGAGCGCCAGGAGGTGGCGGAAGCGCGACGATGTCTTTCAGGCAAGCATCCCGTAACAGCCGCTGTGCTTGGCTGTCATCGAGCGCAGTTCCTCCGAAGGCTGTGGTTTTGAAGCGGCTCACGGCGTCCTCTAGTGGATCTCCCCGAACTTGCCGTGCCCAATGATGAGCCAACCACCAGGAAGGAGCGCCCGAGCGACGTTCACGACCCCTTGGTGCAACGCTGCCGGGGGAAGGAACGGGGCGGGTAACCAACCGATCGAATAGGTGGTGGGCTCATTGAACTGGGCGACGTCCTGCTCACGAACGACGACGCGATCAGCTACGTCGCTGTTGGCGATGGTCGCGGCGGCGAGTGCCAGCGCGCGTGGTAGAACGTCGATCCCTACAACCGTGAGAAGAGGAAAATGCTGGGCCCAAGCGACAGCGAGTGCCGCGACGCCGGTTCCGACATCGAGCATCCGCGCCCCCGGTTCAGCCAGTAACTCTGCCAGTCCTGGCATCATCGGCAACCCGAATTGCGCGAACATCCCTACGCCCTGTGCACTAGCTTTTCCCTGCGCTACAAGTGCTTCATCTGGTTGCGACTCCCAGACCTGCCCCTCGCCGCGCAGCAAGGAAGCCACCTGGAGAATTGGGGCCGCTGCCTGTGCTGCGGCACCCTCACGATCAACTCGTCCAAGATCCGTGTCAACGTTGAGACCCAGTTCGCCGAGCAGCGCCGCGGCGGTGTCTTGCTGCTCAGGCGATCCTCGACTGGTAAGGGCGTACACGAGCGCGGCAGTTGACCAAGCCTCACGGTCGCCCATCCGCAATATGCGTTCCAGAGCGACCTCGGCGTCCGTCATGCGCAAGACAATGCCCGCCTTCAGACAACAACTCAATGGGCCACATCGCCAGCCCGGGCGCCGCGCGACTGCGGCGCAACCCGACGGTGCGAAGCCGCTGCGCCGGTAAGGGCCATTGCGGATCTCGTCGCCGCACATACATTCCGATCTGCGCGGCGCCCGTCGCCGCTCAAAGCGCGCGATATCGACGGATACGGGTCGCCCGTCGAGGGGGTGGTCTGCGACAGGGACCGCGTGCGCATCGGGACGTGGAACCTTGATGCCAGATGGTCGAGCGCGCATGCCGATGCCCTGATCGACATGGATTGCGATGTTCTCCTGCTCACCGAGGTCAGCCCGCCCGTCGAGCTCGCCGGCTACGAGCTGCACCTCACGACGTCTGTAATGGCTCGAGGGCAGGCGTGGGCGGGCGTCGCGACGCGAATTCCGTGTCGGGTGTTGCACGAGCCGCACCCGGCAAGCGCCGGGGTGGAAGTCCTGGGTCTCGTCATGTGCTGTTCGGTACTGCCGTGGCCGGGATGCGGGGCTGCCGATCCGCGGCGGGGAGACAACGTCGGTGAGCGAACCACCCACGCCGTCGACGCCATCCGTCCGGCGCTTCCGATCCGTCAGTCCGTATGGGGTGGGGATTGGAACCACACCCTTGTCGGCGGGCACGCGAGCACGTCCAGGCGCGGCCGCGAAGTCGTCCTCGAAGCTCTCGACGAGCTCGACCTGATCTGCGCGACCAAAAACCTGCCGCACCGGCTCCGCGGTGTGACCTTCGATCGACCACATCGCGGTACCGAAGACCGCCGCGGCAGCCCGAGCAGAACACGTACGGGCGGACCGCACTGTCCGATCACGACGCCTACGTCATCGACGTGCAGTTCGGCTGACCTGCGTGCTGACCACAAGGTCGGTTGCCGATCCGATGGTCGTACGGCCGGTCAACTCCAGAGTGTCTTGGCCATGCGGTCGGCGGCTTCCTGCGCGAGCGCGGGCATGACGTGGCTGTAGATGTCGGTCGTGGTTCGCATCTGGCTGTG
>JBPCOE010000055.1:0-15630 GCA_051000605.1 Jatrophihabitans sp. | reverse complement strand
CGAACGCTAGATCGAGATCTTGGACATCGCCAGGATCAGTGAGGCAGTTGCCTGGAGCTCGTCGACGAGGTCGCCGAGGCGAATGTCGGCGGGCAGGCGGAACTTCGCGCCGAACATGCAGGTGCCTCGCTTGGTGGCTTCGCGGTCTCCAAAGCCGTAGCCGAGGGCGGCCGGCGAGCCGATTGACTTCCACTGCTGACGGTCGTGGGTCGCGACGAGCCCGGGTCGCGTGGTCATCCAGTCTGAGCGTGTGGCCGCCATTGTCGGCCACATCGCGAGCAGGTACTCCCAATCGAACCCGGCCGACGTCGTGACCCCGTGTTGGCGGAGCCCGACCCAGACCTGCGGTCCGGAGAGCGGGTTGGGGCCCTCCGCAAGACGTGGCCAGCCGCGGGCGGTGTGTTCTTCCGCCTCGGCACCGACTTCGTAGCCCTGCACGGCGGCAGGCGTCTGCATCCGGGTCACCCACGCCTTGCTGCCGCCACTCTGCATCAGGTCAGCGACGATGGGCTGGGGTGGGCTCAATCGCTCGTACACCCATGACATGCGGGCACGCATTGCGAGGGCGAAGTTCTCCCCCTCGCGTAGCCCGTTCCACCGGATGTCCGGATCCATCCGCGGGAGGGCGTCTGCCAAGTGATCCCGCCAGGCGGTTGCTGTCTCAGCCACCCATGGGTTGCTGCTGACGACGAACGCGGCGAGCAGCGATTCCCAGGTCGTCCCGTTCCAGTCGGTGCTGTCTCCAGCATGGATGAGCAGCCGGCAGGGATAGACCAACCGGTAGCTTGCCGCTCCGTCATAGGATTTGCTGTACCGAGCCAATTGCTGTGTGCCCAGTCCGGAGAGCACCTTCGCTTCCAGCACCGTGCGCAGCACGCCGTCGATCTTCACCAATAGGTCGACGCGCTCGCGCTCGCCCGCTCTGACCTCGCGCTCGACGGTCACCTCGTGTCCGGCGACGTCGCCGAGCCCCAACGGGCCGGCGGCGGCGGCCGGGTCGGTGACGATGAGCACGGCCAGGAGATCGGTCCAGCGATTCTCATTTTCCAGCGGGACGACGAACCCAATGCCGGAAGGCACGTCAGCTCGCTGGGGGCGTAGGCAGCGCGGGCCGGTTCGCGTCGAGGTCAGCCAGCTCGCTCTGGAGCTGGGCCGCGAACGGCGCCACGGCTCCCCGGTAGTGGGCGAGCGCCAAGTCCAGCCGGAACTCGAACCAGCCACTCAGTGACGAGCCGTAGTGGACGACCGTCGGCTTCTGTCTGTTCGACACCGCGAGCGTGCACGTGCCGTCCGGGCTGAAGTTGGTGCTGAGCAGCTTGGCGTAGGCGCACTCGCGCGTCTGCTTCGAGCCGGTGAACACGACCCGCTGGTCGGTGACATAGACGGTGCCGGTGTCGATCGCCGTCGGGACAGGCGGCGCGGAAACGTAGTGACCTCGAGTCGCTCCCACGCGGTACCGGATCGCGTGGCCGCCGAGCGACCCGATCGGGACGGAGACCCCGGCGTTGCGTGCCACGAAGTGGCCCTGACCGGCGCGCTCCTCCACCAGGCTCGCCTGGCTCACCGTCGCGTACAGCGATTCACCCACCTTCAGCACCAGGCCGTCCGAGGTCTGCACGCCGGTGTAGGTCGTCGCTAGGCTGACAAGTTGGGCTTGGGCATCACGCTGCGCCTGCCATTGGGCCATGGCCGCTTGCGCCTGCTCGAAAGCCTTCTTCTCGTTGTGATGTTCGAACACGACGCGTCTCCCATCTGGGCTAGGGGGATGATCGAGATCCCGGGCTCCGCCAGGTGCCAAATGTACAGCCGTGCGCGCCAAATGTAAGCAAATGTAAGTCCAGGCAGTTACATTTGACGGGTGGTAGCTGATCTTGAGGCGACGGTACGCCGGCTTCGCGAGCATGGCGGGGACACGGCGAACATCGAGGTCAAGGCCGCCGGCGGTGGTTTGCCTGAGTCGATCACGTCGAGTCTGTGTGCACTGGCCAACCTGCCGGGTGGTGGTCTGATGATCCTCGGGCTTGATGAGCGTCTCGACTTCGCCCCGGTCGCGCTCGGCGACATCCAGGCACTGAAACAGGGTCTGGTGGGCAAGGCTCGGGCGTGTGAGCCGCCGGTTGAGCTGGTCTTTGTGGATGCGAGTGAATCGGTCGTCGAAGGGTCACCGGTCGTCGCGGCGTATGTGGTCGAGTGTGACCCGTCGGCGAAGCCCGTGCGTGTTGCGGCGACTAGGCGCGGCTATGTCCGGGGCTGGGACGGCGACTTCATGATGTCGCCGCTTGAGGAGCAGGCGTTCCTCGGGTTGCGGCGCCAGCCCAACTTCGACCGGCAGCCGGTGCCGGGTGCCGGCCGCGGTGACCTCGATCCCGATCTCGTGGCGTTCTGGTCAACCACCGCGCGGGAGTTGGATTCTCACGGACTCGGCCGCTTCGAGGGCGAGGAGCTGCTGGTGCGCGCGGGCGTGATCAGCGGCGAGGTGGGGACGCCGACCGTGGCCGGCCTCTTGGCGCTTGGGCGCCATCCGCAGCAGTTCCTCCCCCGGTTCGTCGTCAACCTCAGCGCGGAGCCGGTCGACACAGCGCGCAGCGCGCGCGCCCGCAACCTGACCACGGCCTCGGGCCCGATCCCCGTGATGCTGGAAGCCGCGCTGGACTGGGCAAGGCGCACCTTTGACCGCTCCGTCGTGTCCACTGACGACGGGTCCGTGCGGGACCGGTATCAGTACCCGATGGAGGCATTCCGCGAGTTGATCGGCAACGCCCTTGTCCACCGAGATCTGGCTCCTTGGTCGCAAGGTGACGCCGTGGAGGTTCGTCTGCTGTCTGACCGGCTCGTGATCACTAACCCCGGGGGTTTGTACGGGATCACCGTCGACAGACTGGGGCGCGAAGGCACGACGTCGGCGCGCAACGCCCGTCTGCTCGAGATCCTCAAGTACACGCGGGCCGCAGACGGCGCACGGGTTGTCGAGACCTTGGCCTCTGGGATTCCTCGAGTGCTTGCGGCGGTCGAGGCCGATCACCTTCCGCCGCCGGAGTTCCAGAATGCCGATATCCGGTTCACGGTGTTGCTGCGCGAATCCAGCGAGGCGGGTCGTGCTTGGCCGGCGGCGGTCCGCCTGCACGGGAGCGAGCGGGCGATCGCGGGTGCTCTGTCCGTCGCCGCGAAGACCGTTGTGGAACTCGAATCGGAGCTGGGAATGAAGGGTCCAAACATCCGGAGAGTGCTCCGTGCGCTCGTTGAGAAGGGCGTGGTCGTGCAAGAAGGCGGCAAAGGGCGCACGACCACGTACCGGCTGCGGGATGACCCGCGGCCGTCGGCTCGCTGAGCGGTGCATCGGGAAATGCAACCGAATGTAAGCGGCCCGAATTGCATTTCGCCTCGACTCGAGGCGAACTCGTCGGCGCCCGGTAAGTGCAGAAGGATCAGCAGCAACACGGCGAGTCGGTCCTTTCGCGAGTGCTCAGTCATTCACCACCTGTCGGTGCAGATGGTGTTGATCGTGACCCCGCTTGGCTCGTGGGTGCAACCGCGGCGCGGCGTCGCAGAGTTCGGGCGGATGCCGCCCTTGACGATGAAGATGCCGGCGGTCTCGCTGGCTTTCAGCGCGTCCTCGAGCGCGGCGTTGGTCATGGTGGTCTGCTCGATCTCGTAGTAGCCGTCGACGTCTTCGGCGATTTCTGCTTCCATCCGTATCTCGCTCGTGATCGCGATGCCGCAGTGTCCGCAGCTGATCATCAGGAGCGGCTCGTCGCCGATCATCGTGGTGACGGGGCCGCCGATGCAGTTGTAGGTGCGGGCGGCGGCGCTGAGGGCACCGTCGGCGGCCACCAGGCTCGGGCCGCAGCCGGAAAGGACGACACAGTTGGAGTCCCAGCCGGGGAGCCCGGTGGGCACGAAGCACTCGTGGACGGTGATTCGGCCGGCGCAGCGTTCGCAGGTCATTTGGAAGCCGTACAGGGTGACCGCTGTGCGGCCGGGGCCAAGTGCGGCCACGGGTCGTGGGCCGAATTCGTTGGGGACTGCGATCATCGCGGGTTTTCCTCCGAGTCGAGCATGACTACGAGAATTTTCGGCACGATGGAAGGGCCAGGAATATGGCCGTGGTTGAGGAAGCTGCCGGCGCCGTCGAGAGCAGCGCGTAACCAGAGGTCGGGGACGCCTGCTCGGCCGAGGTCCACTAGACCGTCGAGCTCGTCACGGCGTACTTCGTCGGCGAGGTCGTCGCCGGTGATGGCGGTCTCGCAGTGGAAGCAGGCGTTGGTCAGCACCAGGGGTTGATTGCCGTCGTAGGCGGGCCGGCCGACGGCGTTGACGATGCGGGCGATCTCGGGCAGCGCCGTGTCGGCGACGGCCAGCGACGCCTCGGTGTTGCAGAGCACGACCCAGCGTCGGTCCCAGGCCGGGTCCCCGTTGGGGACGAAGGCGAGCAAGGCGGTGGTCGGCTGGCCGCAGCCTTGGCAGTCCAAAACCAGCCCGTACAGCGTGACGGCGACCATGCCGCCGACCTCATCGCCGAAATGGCGGGTGCTGATCAGGATTGAAGGGTCGAGCGCGGCGCCGTTGGCTGGCACCGACCGGAGTGTCATGGCGGGTGGTTCCTCTCGGCTTAATTGCAGGTCCGCAGGACGGCGGTCATGGCGGTCTTGTGTGCCGCGATGACCGGGAGCCTCTATTTGGCCAGCACGGTGACGAAGCGGGCGTCGTAGGCCCGGCTCGGCGGCATCCACGCCTCGGCCCGGAGTCGACTCTTGCTGCGGTCGCGTTTGTTCGCGGACTCCGCGATGTCTGCACGGTCGAACCCGCATGGCCGAACGCTACGGCGCCCTGCTGCCGTGAGAGTGGATGGCGAGATGGGCTCCGATACGCGCGATCGTTCCAGCACACCTAACAGCAACGCTGTTAGGTTCGACGTTCCTAACAACTCAGAGTCGCGGCCGAAACCGGAACTAGCAGAGTTTAGGTCGACCGGCTGCAGGTGCTGGATCTGACCGACCCCGCGGTGCGTGCCACGGTCGGGCTCGAGGAGGCCGACCTGATCGGCGACGACTACACGAAGACTCAGGCGGTCGCAGCTGCAGCCGCGGTAGCGGGATTCGCCGGGTTGCTCGCCCCACCGCCGCGCTCTCGGGCCGCCGCACGCTTGTCGTGTTCGCGACTGGCGCGTCGGCGATCATCGCGGAGTGGTCTGCGGTGCGCCAGCCCCCGCCGCGACCGGCCGACCTGCTACACGTCATGCGCGTGCGTGCCGACGTGCCGCTCGCCGTGCGCAACTTGCTCGCTCGCCTGGCGGTCGCGGGTAGTCGCGCGGTCCGCCGGCGCCGTCGTTGAGCGGCCAACTGGACTCGAAGCGGTGAGTCAGCTGCCCCGCCGCGTGCCGCGGATGCTGCTCAGCGCGGACAGGGCTGTGTCGTCGGCGCCGTCGAGGGTGTGCAGGTATTGCTCAGTGGTGGTGATGGTGCCGTGGCCGAGCCGTTCTTTGACGATTTGGAGGTCGGCGCCCCCGGCGAGGAGCCAGGAGGCGTGGGCGTGTCGTAGGTCGTGCGGGCGTACCTGCAGCGGTAAGTCGGCGGCGGTGAGGGTGGGTTGCCAGATGTGGTGGCGAAACCAGGATCGGGGGATGTGCCCGGCGGGATCGCCGGCGCTGCGTGGGGTGCGGGGGTTGTCCTTGCCTGCGGCCCGGCGGGTGGCGCGGTAGACGGCGTAGGCCGTTCTGCAGTGTTCGCAGCGGCACGGGGCCATGCTGTAGGCGGTGATCGTGCCGTGCCGGTACACACGGCCGACGCCGTTAGGTTCGGTGAGCCCGAGGTCCAGCGTCTCTGAGGTCGCGTCGGCTGCGGCCGCGGCTCGGTCGAGCAGGCCGAGCGGGAACAGCAGATCTTTGCGGCCGATCTTGTTCGTCTTGATGTGGACGGTGATCGCGTTCGTGACGTGCGAGTTGAGTTTGAGCAGGCGGTGTTCGCGGTCTTTGGGATACTGCTTGATCAGGAACCGGCCGCCCTCGGGGTGGAACTTCGGCACCAACTCCAAGACGACCCGCGAGACAGTGAGTACGCGACTGAATGTGTCGATGTCCGCCGGGCGAAGCTCGGTGAGTTCGCCCCAGCGCAGCCCGGTCTCGATGTCGGTCTCCACCAGCAGTCGCGCGGTCTCGTTGGGCAGCCGGGCGTGGATCTCGTCGAACTGCGACGGCGTCACGATGGCGCGCATCTTCTTGGGCACAGGCGGGGTCTTCACTCCGCGGCAGGGGTGCAAGGCGGTGAGTTGGTCGTTGAACGCGGTGGTGAAAACCGCCGACAGGATCGCGAAACAGGACCGGATGACGGTGGGGGAGACCCCAGCGTTCTTCAGGTCGGTGACCCATTCCCGCACATCGACGGGCAAGATTTCGACCAGGCGCATGGTGCCGAACACGGGCAGGATGTGTTTGTCGAGATAGTAGGTGTAGTTCTCCCTGGTGCGGGCTTCCATCTGGTGGTGCGGGAGCCACTGCTCCTCGACGTAGCGCCGGAATTTCTGTCGGCCGCGGCGGGCGTCGCCGAGTCGGCCTTCGCTGATCTTGTCCTCGGCCTTCTGCCACGCCCGCATCGCCTGTGCGTCGGTGGCGTAGGTGCCGGCGGAGCGTTGCCGGCCCTTAACGTCCGCGTATAGCGCGATGTAGCGGGTCTGGCCGTCGCCGCTGACCCGGGTCCGAACGAACCCCATCGCCGTCACCTCCGTCGCTGTCGACCGCGGCGTCCGCGTCACCCCTGTCGGGACTGGCGCGGACACTGACGGCCATGTCCTCGTGTCGCCGCATCGTGCGCCCGGGTACTGACACCACGGCTGTCAACGCTTCGACGAGCGGAGGAGAACGAGGACGCATGCGTCGCCGACCTTGCTCAAGCCTGAATCTCGTCCCCACGAGTTTTCAAGATCTGTGTCATGTCAGTCAGTTGTCAGTCAGTACCGCGTGACATCGCCGGTCACGCGGCGATACGGAAAGGCATGAAACCCAATGATCACCGGGATGTGGCGACGCTGGCAGTGTGGGGGTCAGGGGTTCGAGTCCCCTCAGCTCCACCCGGAATCGTTGGCCTAGAGCCACCCGTGGAATCGAACGAAAATTGCCCGGTAGCCATTTTGGTAGCCATTGGTGCCAACGGCAAGTTCTATATGTAGTGGTCGCGGGCTTCTGGATGGCCTCCTTAGTCTCACTTGTGGAATAACTGAGACTAAGGTTCGGGAGTGGTTTCAGATGCTGGCTGGCCTCGAGTCGGCTGGGAAGTCCGGCCGTGGACACCTCGGAATGCGCCCGATTCGGCGTCGTTCGGCGCCCGTCGGCTGGCGCGTTCTTACCGAGCTGCGGTACCTGCGCTCATCGCCGATGGCGCGCTGCGACTGCCCTCGGCGGTTGCCGCGGCGGCCGAAGAGGCGTCGGTCGAGATCGCCCGTTTCGACGCCGAGCTCGCAGCCGAAGCCGCTCTGTTCGGGACTGTTCTCGTGCAGGCCGAGTCCGTGGCGTCATCGGGGATCGAAGGCATCTCAGCCGACTCGAAGGCGCTCTCGCTGGCCGGGCTGGGCAGCACTGCGAACAGCGATGCCCGGGAGATCGTCGGCAACATCGCGGCGATGCGGGCTGCGTCAGAGTCGGCCGACGATGTCGACGGGATCCTGGCTGTGCACGACGCGCTGCTCGGCGATCTGCATCCGGACATCGCCGGCCGATGGCGCCAGGCGCCGGTCTGGATCGGTGGAACTTCGTCCGGGCCGCACGAGGCGACGTTCGTCCCGCCGCACCATGACCACCTGCCTGGGTTGATGGACGATCTCGTCGCGTTCGTCCGTCGGACGGATCTACCACTGTTCGCGCAGGCCGCGCTCGCGCACGCCCAGTTCGAGACCATTCACCCCTTCGCCGACGGCAATGGCCGCACCGGTCGAGCGCTGATCCACTCGATGCTGCAGCGTCGCGGACTGGCGTCGACCATCACGATGCCGGTCTCCGCCGGGCTGCTCACCGACACGAGGACGTACTTCGCTGCGCTCACCGCCTATCGCAAGGGCGACCCGTCGGCGATCGTCGAGTGCCTGGCCAATGCCTCCTTCGAGGCGATGACGAATGGACGTCAGGTCATAGCAGCGCTTCGCGGTATCCGCAGGGACTGGGACGACAAGATCAATGCGCGACGCGGCGCAGCGGCATGGCGAGTGGCCGACCTGCTTCTCCGCAGGCCGGTGATCGACGCCGCGACCGTCGCCGGGGAGCTGGGCGTCGAGCCCCGGAACGCTCAGCGCGCCATCGCCCCGCTCGCCAAGGCAGGCGTGGTGAACGAATTAACCGGATCCAAGCGCAACCGCATGTGGCAGGTACCTGAGGTGCTCGTCGTCTCCGACCGGTTCGCCGCACGGCTTACCTGATCACCCGTATAACGCCGATTCTGCTCAGTTCTAGCGGCGAGCAAGGCGTCAGCGCGAAGTAGTTATGCGCTTGCTGGCACAGTGTCGAGATGTCTTTCCCAGTCGCACTTGATGTCAGTGTTGAGTCGCCAGTTGTGCTTCCACTGTCCACCCACCGGTGGGCGCCGGGCCGGCCGAGAAGCTCCCGCCGAGGGCCAGGACGCGCTCGCGAAGACCAATTATGCCGCGACCGGTGCCGGGAAGGATGGGCGCGGTGGGTGGTGCTGCCTCGTTCTCTACTTTCACGGTAACCGTCCTGCCGCCGGCGTCGCCGCGAATCAGTACGCGGACCTCCGCTCCGGGAGCATGCCGCAGCGCGTTGGTAAGGCTCTCCTGGACGACTCGGAATGCTGCATGGGCCGCTTCCGAGGGCAGTCCGTCGCGCGAGCCCTCGAGTCGGCACGTGACCCGAAGTCCGCTGCGGGCCGCCTGATTGACTACCTCGTTGATGAGCGACAGGTCGGGGCTGGCTACCTGGGTCCCGGCGAGCAGGTCGATCAGGCGCTGCAGGTCGGCGCGGCCCTGGCGGGCGGACTCGGCGATCACCGCCAGGGAGGCGACGGCCGCCTGGGGCGCTTGGGGGGCCAGCCGCTGACCGGCCGCCGCCTGGACGACCATGACGCTCAGCGCGTGGCCGACGATGTCGTGCAGCTCGCTGGCGATACGGGCCCGCTCATTGCGTACCGAGATTTGGGCGAACAAGTCACGCTCGGCCTCGAGCTCGCGCCCACGCGCGGCGAGTTGTTCGGCGGCTTCGCGGCGCAGGCGCAACGCGGTCCCTGCGGCATATCCGGGTGCCATCAGGATGAGCAGGCCCGGACTATCCCATTGACCCGTGATCGTGTACAGCGACACGACATAGGCCACCCAACCCAACCCCGCGGCCCATGCCGCCCGGCCGCTAAAGTGCTCAGCGGCGAGTGCGGCGTATGCGATCAGCACCGGCAGCACGAAATTGCTCGGGTCGGGACCGGTGAATACGGGGACCAAGAGCAGGGCGGGTCCGGCCGCGAGCGCCACGACCGGGTAGCGCAGCCACCACGCCAGGACCAGCGCGCCGGCGATCGTGGAGGTCGCACCGATCCATTCGCCTACCCCATGTGCGCCGTCGCCGACCAGAAGCGGGATCACGGTGAAAGCCAGCGCCGCGACCGCGATAAACGGCTCTTGGTAACGCCCTAGCAGGGCGCGCCCGCGCTCCATCGTCAGACGTCACTCAGCACTGGCAAGTGCGCCAGCACTCGCGCGCGTCCTCGTGACACCGTGAGGTCTAGCGAGCCAGCGTGCAGTAATGCCCGCTCCCTGGCCCGCCCCACCGCGCCGCGCAGGTCCGAGTTCTTCGGCACCGATCCGGCCACCAGAATTTCCAGGGCGTCGTCGGTGAACGTCACAGTCACGCCGACCGGCGACGGCTTGTCGGCCAAGGCGGTGACCAAGTGCTCGACGATTCGGTAGGCCGACAGCTCGACGCTGGCCGGCAGCACTCGCGGATCGCCACTGACCTGCAGCCGCGATCCGCCGTGGACGTGCCGTGCGAGCAGGGCGTCGAGGTGGGCCACCGACGGCGCGGGGGCCAGTGCCACCTCGCCCCCGCGCAGCTGCCCGACGATCTCGCGCATGTCGCCCAATGTCTGCCGGCTGTCATCCTCGAGGCTGACCAGGAGCGCTTGCACTACGGCCGGATCGCCAGTGGCCATTCCCTCCTCGGCCGCCGCCGCCAGCTGACTCAGCCGCTCGTCCAACAACGTCTCCAGGCGGGCCGAGAGCTCGGCCCGGTCGTCGCTCACCTCGAGCGCGGCCCGCTCGTCGCGCAGCACCCGAAGTTCCTCGTTGCGTTGGCGCAGCTCGGCGGCCATCCATGCCCGCTGCGCCACCACCCGGCCGATGCCGTACAGCCCGGCCTGGAGCACCACCACTACCGGCAGGATCGACGGCCCGGCCACGGTGTCCCAGCTCAGCACGATGCCGCCGAGCACCACCGACACGACGAGCGCCGTCAGCCGCTCCCTTAGCTGTGCGTCGGCGATTCCGCACAGGAAGGCCAGCAGGAAGACCAGCGGCAGCCCGGCTCCGCATCGGACCAGGTGGCCGAACACGAGGACGTGCACGAACATCAGGCCGCACGAGGCCAACACGGCTGCGATCAGGCTGCGCCGCCACCAGAGCACGGGCAGCATCGCCGCCACGAAGACGGGCAGCTGCAGCCAGGAGTGCGAGCCGGCCCGGGTGGCCGCACCGGCGCTCTTGATGTCCGCGACCGCCAGCACCGCGGCGAGGATGCAGAGCGCGCCCGCCAACGCGACGTCGACCGGACGAACCCATTGCATCGCTCGCCACCTCATGGCTACCTCCTCGCCGCTACGTGGTCCGGGTCAGGCGAACGTCTCGACAGGAGCGGGGACCCCGGCAGGCACGTTGCTCGGCGAGCGCTTCCGCAGGTAGACCCCGACGCCCCAGAACGCCGCCGAGATCACTGCGGTGAACGGGATGACGCCCAATCCTGCGGCCGAGTCGTGGACAAGCACAAGAAACTGAATTCCAATCACCGCAGCCAGCGCACTGTAGGACTGTCGGCGGTCGATCATCAAGCGCCCGGCCGCATACGCCAGGGCGAACGCCAACGGGAGACCGGCCCCGCAGCGGACAACCCACCCGAACGCGACATCGTGGACGACGAGAGCCGCTGCGGTGACGCCGAGCACAGCCCACAGGTTCCGGCGCCGCAAAAGGATCGCCACGGTGGCCGCGGCAAAGACCGGAATCATGGCCCAGGACGTGGAGTCGATCCGGGTGCCGCCGTTCGATCCGTTGATGTTGGCAAGCATGAGGACGACGCCGAGCGCGGTCATGCCGACGGCGAGCAGGTAGTCCAGCGGCCGGACGCCGCGCAGGATGATGTTCATTGGTGAGTCTCCTCCTCGAATGGTCACCGGCTCGTCCGGTGTGCTGCTGAACTTAGGAATCGTCAGGTGTAATCGGCGTCCTCACCAGGGACTATTTGTCGACGAGCCGTACTCCGCGCGGATGACGCCGGGGCGACAATGAACCCGTGCCCGATCCGAGCGAGCCCATCCGCGTGCTCATTGCCGACGACCAGCAGCTGCTGCGAGCCGGGTTCCGGGTGATCCTGCAGTCCGAGCTCGGCATCGAGGTGGTCGGGGAGGCGGAGGACGGCGTCGAGGCGGTGGCCCAGGCGCGCCGCCTGCGTCCGGATGTCGTCCTAATGGACATTCGGATGCCCCGGCTGGACGGGTTGTCCGCCACCGAGCACCTGACAAAGCTGGCCGACGGGCCGCGGGTGGTCGTGCTGACCACCTTCGACCAGAACGAGTACGTGGTGCGGGCGCTGCGAGCGGGCGCCTACGGGTTCCTGCTCAAGGACGCGCCAGCCTCGCGGCTGGTCGCCGCGGTCCGGGCCGCGGCCAGCGGCGACGCCCTGATCGAACCGTCGATCACCCGCCGCCTGGTCGAGCAGTTCGCCGCCACCCTGGCCCCGGCCGAGCCCGTTGGCATTCCGGATGCCGTAGCCGGTTTGACCGAGCGCGAGCTCGAGGTCCTGCGCCTGGTCGCGCGCGGACTGTCCAACGCCGAAATCGCGGGCGAGATCACGGTCGCCGAGACGACCGTAAAGACCCACGTTGCTCGGATCCTGTCCAAAACCGGGCTCCGCGACCGCGTGCAGGCCGTCGTCCTGGCCTACGAATCCGGCTTCGTCACCAGGTCGCGATAGACGTCGCCGGGAGGGCGGCGAATCCGCCGACCGCCGACAATGCCAGTGAAGATCGGCCTGGTCAGACGCCGAAGTCCTCGCTTCACTCATAGCGGCGCGGTTCGTTACCCAACCGGGCGGGTGCAACCAAACGATTGATCTGGCGACGAGACGGCAGAGCGGTCAGGTGCTCATATCGACGGATATTTCTCGTCTCGATATCTATCTGAGTGCGCCAGTTGCACCTGCGCACAGTTGTGGATAAAGCGTTCGCTACAGCTCGATAATCTACAAAGTAAGGAGGAGGGTCGTTCACCATCCGAAGCGGCGGATCAAGTGCACCCCTATCGCCGGCTAGGCACTCGTTCAAGCGACCGGACTCGGCCGCGCGGTAGTCGTTATGCGCTCGCCTCCTTGACCGACCCCAGCGTCGTCCTAAGTGGCGCTCGTTAGGAATGTCGACCGGCTAAAAGATTCAGTGGCAGGCGCTCGATGGAACCGACTACGACGCCAGCGCACTGACCAACATCGAGTCGCGGCCGCGCCCGCGTACGTCGGACCGCGCGGCCGAGTGCCACCGCGCACTTTGACGCCACCTCCCGCCGTGAGAATCCGCGGCTGTCTCGCGTACGAATCTCATCGGATGGCGTCGATGCGGACCGAGGGGCCGCCGGTCTGCAACGATGAGGGCGAGGAGCAGCTCGATCGGAGGAGACATGGCCCGCGCCGACTTGTTGCTTGCTCTGGTCAAGTCGGGGGCGGGTGGCGACGACCTTGCCTTCCGCCGCGCCGCTGAAGCCCTGATTGCCGAGGAAGAGGGCAAAAAGCACGGCGTTCTCGCGTCGCAACTAACCGAGGCCCTGACCCGCCGGCGACCCAACGCCGGCAACGTCGCTCAACTGGCCCGTAACGAAGCCGCCGCCGATCTCTTGTACGAACTCGAGCCCGAACGCCGCGTCACCGATCTAGTCCTGCCGACGGCGGCCCGCCAGGCCGTCAACGAGCTCGTCGAGGAACATCACCGACGCGACCTGCTTCGCAGCCATGGGGTCGAGCCCCGCAACCGGATCCTGCTCGTCGGTCCCCCCGGCGGTGGCAAGACGTCGCTCGCCGAGGCCATCGCCACCGAACTGGCTATCCCGCTCATGAGCGTGCGCTACGAGGGCCTCATCGGGAGCTTTCTGGGCGAGACCGCCTCGCGGTTGGAGACCCTTTTCGCCGCCGTTCGTCTGCGGCCCTGCGTTCTCTTCTTCGATGAGTTCGACGCCGTCGCCAAGGAGCGGGGCGACACCCACGAGACCGGCGAGATCAAGCGCGTCGTCAGTTCCCTCCTGCTCCAGGTCGACAGGCTGCCGAGCTACGTCGTCGTTGTCGCTGCCACCAACCACGCCGAGCTGCTCGACCGCGCCGTCTGGCGGCGCATGCAGCTTCGCCTCGAACTGCCCCAGCCAACACGAGCGGCGAAGGTCGAATGGCTTAGCTCCTGGTCCGCGCGTACCGGTGTCGCGCTCGGTCTCGCGCCCAAGACCATCGCCGAGCGCCTGCCAGGCGTCAGTTTCGCAGAACTTGAAGAGTTCGCCCTCGACCTCCAGCGTCGATCCGTTCTGTCCGGCCCTGAACCCCAACCGACCGAGGTAGCCCAGCGGGTCCTCACGCAGTGGGCGGCGCGGACCAGAACCAACCAGAAGTGAGCCCCGACACCGGCGATGTCTCGACCGACCGGCCGGTGATCCTCGGGACCGTAACCGCGCCACGAACCATCAAACTGACCGGTCGCGCCAGCCAACGTGTCACCCTCGGCAGCGTCGAACAGCGCATCCAACGCCTCGACGGCCGCTTCGAAGAACTGGCCGCCGCTTTCGGCACCCAGGTACAGCTGGCCGAATCGATCCAGGCCGCTGACCCCCAGCTCGTGCTCGTGTTCGAGGCCCGCGAAGAAAGACTCGACCTGACCAAGGTGGCCGAGAAGCTGAAAGTCGAGGTGCTGCGCGAGACCGAGTCGAGCACGGCACCCGACGACGAGTTTGCGCTCACCTCCGACAAGTCTCGGCCCGTCGTGACGTCATGCATACACGCCGTCTGCCTGAACCAGACCGCGCTGGACAAGCTATTGGGACTGTGGCGGGCGTGGCAGCGCGACCGAACCCTCGGCCATGGCTACGCCCCGCTGCGTGACCTCTTCCAGCAACTCAAAGACGTGCGCCCCTGGGGACCACGGGACCGACTCAAGATGATCGACTGGGACGAACACTTCGCCGGACAGGCGCCCGACACCATGCACTCGATCGACATCGAACTCTGGTACCGCGGCTCGGTCGCCACCCGCACCGCCGCCCAGGCCGAGGTCACGGCGCTGCTCGAGCAGGCCGGCGGCTCCGTCAGCTCGTGGGCCATCGTCGAACAGATCGGCTACCACGGCCTGAAAGCCACCGTGCCCAACCGCGTCCTCGAAGACCTGGCCAGTGAACGCTTCGACGCCGTCCAGGTCGTCAAGTCCGCCAACGTTATGTACGTGAAGGTCTCCGGCCAATTTGCTGCTCCCACCGGTACGGACACTGACGAAGACGTGACCACCGACGAGCCCGTGCCTGCGAGGCCTCCTGTCGTTTGCCTGCTCGATGGTGTACCCGCCACGAACCACCCGGTGCTCGCCGATCGGGTCACCGTCGTAGATCCCGACGACCTCACGTCGGGCTATACCGTCGACGACCGTCGCCACGGCACTGCCATGACATCCGCCGTCGTCTGGGGTGATCGCAGCCGCGACGAGCCTCCTGCCGCTCGCCAGGTGCTCGTCCGTCCGATCCTCACCCCTTCGGACGAGACCATCAATCGGGAAGAAGAACTACCGGTGGACGCACTCGCCCCCGACCTGATGTGGCGGGCGTTCCGCGATCTGTTCGAGGACGGCCCCGACGGGGCGGCGCCCGCCGCACCCGACATCGCCATCATCAACCTCTCAGTCGGCGATCCGGCCGCGCCTTTCGACACCGTGCTCTCAGCGTGGGCTCGCATGCTCGACTGGCTCAGTTACGAATACGGCGTGCTGGTCATCGTGGCGGCCGGCAATCACAGCCGCCTTGACCTCACCCCATCAGACAGCGAGCAACTCGCCGCGCTATCCGGCGATGACCGACGCCTCGCCACACTCGAAGCAATCGATCGCCAGCAGAACAACCGGCGCTTGCTCGCCCCCGCGGAATCCATCAACGCGCTGACCATCGGCGCCACCCACGACGACGGCACCCAAGACATCCCGCTCGGCTATCGCATCGACCCCAACGACGGTCTGGTCAGCGTCAGTCCCATCTCGGCCACTGGCTCCGGCTACCGCCGCAGCATCAAACCAGAACTAGCCTGGCCTGCCTCCCAGATTTCGGACACGGGCCCTTATAGGGTCCGATCCGGAATGGAGGATCGAGAATGCCAGAACGGCGTAAGAAGTATTCACCTGAGTTCAAAGAAGAAGCAGTGAAGATGGT
>JBPCOE010000043.1:0-4044 GCA_051000605.1 Jatrophihabitans sp. | reverse complement strand
TCGACGTCGCCGCACCCGACGAACCGCCCCCACCCGTGCCCGTCACCGCACCGGTAGCACCCGAAACCAACGTCTGCGTAATAGCACCCGTACCACCACCACCCGTGCTATTACCGGTATTACCGGTCGAGCCGGTCACGCCGCCGGTGTTGCCCGAGGTGCCGGTCACCGTGGCGCCGGTGGCGTTCCCGCTGCTGGCCGTGCCGCTTCCGCCTCCGTTGGCGTCGCCGGAGCTGCCCGAGTGCGAGCTGCCGGCAACCGCCGTCGTCGAGTCGCCTGACCCCGACGCTGCGTGGGAGGTGCCCTGGGAACGGGATGTCCCGGAGTCACCGCCCTTACCGCTGGCACCGGAGTGCGCCCGCGAGTCGGCGTTGCCGCCGCGGCCCGTGCCGCCGGACTGCGCGGGCGATGCCTGCTGCACCGCGCCTACGGGGTTGTTGGCGTGGGTCGCAGCGTGCAACTGTGCCGCCATGATGAGCTCGATCAGCATCCGAATTGCTCCGTTCAGGTCAGCTGTACTGGCCAAACAAGGTCGGCGTTCGATGTGGAGCGAGCGAATGAGACGTCGGCTCAGCTTCGTCACATCGCTGATATTCCTGGCCCTCGCGAGACGTCGCGAAGAGCATGGCAGCAGCATAGCTATGAAGACGATCAGCGCCAGTCGACGCGTTGACCTCCTGGCTCGGCACCATGCGCGGTCCGCAACCGGCCAACCAGTGCGATCAGCCCGAAGCGTCAGGAGTCATCGGTGGCGCCACTTCGGTGAGCGCCGCGGCGCGATACCCCCAGGTGGAGGCGTTGCGGAATTCCTCGCCGATCTCGGTGCGGACGCCACTCCCCCAGAGCCGCGCCCAGCGGCGTGCGGCACTGAGAACAGCCGTCGCGTAGATGAGCGCGTTCCCTACCCCGCGCCGCCGCCAGGCCGGCTGGACGTAGATCTGGTGCACCTCGCCCGTCGCCGGGTACCAGCGGATCGCGGCGAGCTGGTCGTGGTAGGCAATATCCGCAACGCGCAGTGCCGCGTCGTCCAATACCGCGCCGGTCAGCTGATCGTGTCCGGTGAACGCAATCAAGTGCACTGCCAGCGCGGACACCACCGGTGGCGGCGTGAATCCGGGTTCGTGGAACTCGACGAACCACAGCGGCGGCGGCTTTGTGACCAGATCGGGAGCGAGCGAGATGCTCACGACCTTGTCGTCGCGCAGGTGCGCCATCCCACGCCAGCCGGTCGTGAGCGCGGAGTCGGCCTGCTCCGGCGACAATTCCACCTCAACGCGGTCGGGATGGATCGTCGATTCGACTAGCGTCAATCGGCTTGCCCCCGGCGTCGGCCCGACCACCCGTGCATACCAAGCGCCTTGAACCACCGTCGTTCCCATCTTTCGACCCGCCGGCTGCCGTCAGGGCGGAAGCCTACTGGCCGACGGCTCGATCCGGTCTCGAGTCGGCGGGTTGAGGTCCCAAACGCTGCGCTGGATCAGGCCAGCCGGCGGCGCCGCGCGACCTCGGCGAGCGTGACCGCCGCGGCCACCGACGCATTGAGCGATTCGGCCGCGTCGGACATCGGGATCGACAGCGTCAGGTCGCAGGTCTCACCGACCAGACGGGACAGACCGCGCCCCTCGGAGCCTATGACGACGACCAGCGGTTCGGTCGAGAGCTCGAGGTCGTCGAGCGAGGTCGCGCCGTCGGCGTCGAGGCCGACGACGTACAGCCCCGCGTTCTTGCACTCCTTGAGCGAGCGCACCATGTTCGTCACCTGCGCGATCGGTAGCCGGGCGGCGGTGCCGGCCGACGTCCGCCACGCCGTCGGGGTGATGGTCGCCGAACGGCGCTCGGGGATCACCAGTCCGTGCGCGCCGAAGGCCACCGCCGAGCGCACGATTGCCCCGAGGTTGCGCGGGTCGGTCACCCCGTCGAGCGCGACGAGCAGCGGCGCGACGCCGGACTCGGCCGCAACGTTTAGGAGATCGGGCAGCGAGTGGTATGCGAACGGGGGCACCTGCAAGGCGATGCCCTGGTGGACGATGTTGCCGGTGCGGCGGTCGAGCTCGGCCCGGCTGACCTCGAGCAGGGCGATGCCGCGGTTGCCGGCCAGTCGCACCGCTTCCGTAACCCGCTCGTCGGCCGCGATGCCCTGCGCCAGGTAGAGCGCGGTGGCCGGGATCTTCGCGCGCAGCGCCTCGGCCACCGGGTTACGCCCGACGAGCAGATCCGACCCGGGGGTTTCACGCGGTTTGCGGGTGCCACCTGCGGCGGTGTCGCGCCGGGCCGCCGAGGCCGCACGCCGCGACGCGGGGTGCCCCGTGCGCTCCTCGGCCCGCGGGGTGGGGCCCTTGCCCTCGAGACCGCGGCGGCGTTGGCCGCCGGACCCGGTCTGCGCACCCTTCTTCTGCTTGCGGATCGCGCCTCGGCGCTCGGAGTTGCCCGGCATCAGTTCACCGTCCATCGGGGTCCATCGGGAGTGTCCTCGATCTTGACGCCAGCGGCGGCGAGCTGGTCGCGGATCGAGTCGGACGCCGCGTAGTCCTTGCGGTCGCGGGCCGCGGCCCGCTGGTCGAGCGTCAGCCGGACGAGCGCGTCAACAACATCGACGAGGTCCGAGGGCGAATCGCCCACCCATTGGCGTGGCGAGATGCCGAGGATCTCGGTCATCTGCAAGACCGACGCAAGCGCGCCACGTACCGTCGACACGTCTCCGGCTGCGAGCGCCGCATTGCCCTCGCGCACGACCGTGTGAGTCGAGGCCAGCGCCAGCGGCACGCCGAGGTCGTCGTCCATGGCCGCGGTGAATTCGGCGCAGACAACGCCCGGTTCGACGTCGCCCACCACCTCGGACGCACGTTGTACGAAGTTCTCGATGCGTCGATACGCCGACGCTGCTTCGTCCAAAGCCGCGGGCGAGTACTCGATGGCCGAGCGGTAGTGGGCGGCGCCGAGGTAGTAGCGGACGTCGACCGGGCGGTGTTCCTGCACGATCTCGCGCACCTGCAGGGTGTTGCCCAGCGACTTGCTCATCTTCTCGCCGACCAGGTTCACCATGCCGTTGTGCATCCAGTAGCGGGCGAACCCGTCGCCCGCCGCCCTCGACTGCGCGATCTCGTTCTCGTGGTGCGGGAACACGAGGTCGAGCCCGCCGCCGTGGATGTCAAACCTCGCGCCGAGGTACTTCGTGGCCATGGCCGAGCACTCGAGGTGCCAGCCGGGACGTCCCGTGCCCCACGGCGTCGGCCAGGACGGCTCGCCGGGCTTGACCGATTTCCACAGCGCGAAGTCACGAGGATCGCGTTTGCGGCTGTCGCCGGCCGAATCCCCGGCCGCATGCATCTCGTCCACCTTCTGCCCGGACAGCGCGCCGTAGGCCGGGTAGGACGTGACGTCGAAGTAGACGTCGCCGGCGGCAGCGTACGCGTGCCCGGAGTCGATGAGGCGTCGCATGAGCTCGACCATCTCCGGGACGTGCCCGGTGGCCCGCGGTTCGTAGGTCGGCGGCAGGCAGCCGAGGGCCTCCTCGGCGTGCACGAGCTCGCGCTCGTTGCGGAACGCGAGCGCAAACCACGGCTCGTCTTCCGCCGCGGACTTCGCCAGGATTTTGTCGTCGATGTCGGTGACGTTGCGCACGAACGTCACCGCGTAGCCGTTGTGGGCAAGCCAGCGCCGCAGGATGTCCATGTTGATCCAGTTGCGGACGTGCCCGATGTGCGGTGGCCCCTGGACAGTCAGCCCGCACAGGTAGATCGACGCCCGGCCGGGTTCGAGAGGTTCGAAAGCCCGCGTCGAGCGCGTCGCGGTGTCGTACAGGTGCAGAGCCACCCGCACATCGTACGGACCACCGGCGGCGCGATGGCCTGTCCGCGGCGAACGCACACCGGTTAGCGTGACGGCGTGGACGAGGCGAAGAAGCATCCGGAATCCATCGTCGTCTCGGCCGGCCGGCCGGCCGAACCCGGCGGCCCACTGAACACTCCCATCGTGCCGGTCCGCTCCTACCGACACGGCACCGAGGACACCGGGGTCGCCAAGAACCGCTCCGCCCCCCCCAAC
>JBPCOE010000064.1:0-33618 GCA_051000605.1 Jatrophihabitans sp. | reverse complement strand
CCGGGGCCTCCCACACATGTCGGATAGGCCGAGCAGGCGGCCCCTGCTCGGTAACCCACGAGATTGTGTGAGAGAGGCCCCGGCCCGCAACCACTCACCAAAGAGCAGTCACGTCATACCGTCTAGCACGGAGGTGGTCCGGAGCGGGTCCAGGCCACGTTGTCCGCAGCGGACTACCCAGGCGCGCCCCGTCCGGCGTGGATGGCTCGTAGAATCAAGGCATGTCCGAGTACCGAGCCGAGCCCAGTCCTTCCGATCACACCGCTGCAGGTCACACCGTCGGCACCGCACGGGTGAAGCGCGGCATGGCCGAGATGCTCAAGGGCGGCGTCATCATGGACGTCGTCACCGCCGAGCAGGCCACGATCGCCCAGGACGCCGGAGCGGTGGCCGTCATGGCCCTCGAACGCGTCCCCGCCGACATCCGGGTCCAGGGCGGCGTGGCCCGGATGAGCGATCCCGACATGATCGAGAGCATCATCGCCGGCGTCTCGATCCCGGTAATGGCCAAGGCCCGGATCGGGCACTTCGTCGAGGCGCAGGTGCTGCAGTCGCTCGGGGTCGACTACGTCGACGAGTCCGAGGTCCTGACACCCGCGGACTACACGAACCACATCGACAAGTGGGCGTTCACCGTCCCCTTCGTCTGTGGCGCGACCAGCCTCGGGGAGGCGCTGCGGCGAATCACCGAGGGCGCGGCGATGATCCGCTCCAAGGGCGAGGCGGGCACCGGTGACGTCTCCAACGCGACTACTCACATGCGCGCAATCCGTCAGCAGCTGCGCCGTCTGCAGAATTTGCCCGAGGACGAGCTTTTCGTCGCGGCCAAGGAACTGCAGGCTCCCTACGAACTCGTGGCCGAGGTCGCCCGAGCGGGCAAGCTGCCTGTGGTGCTGTTCACCGCCGGTGGGATCGCGACTCCGGCCGACGCCGCGATGATGATGCAGCTCGGTGCCGAGGGCGTATTCGTCGGGTCGGGCATCTTCAAGTCCGGGAACCCGGCGCAGCGCGCCGAGGCGATCGTCAAGGCCACCACCTTCTACGACGACCCGGACGTCATCGCCAAGGTCTCTCGCGGGCTCGGCGAGGCCATGGTCGGCATCAACGTCGACGACATCCCGCAGCCGGAGCGGCTCGCCACGCGTGGCTGGTAGCTGCTTCCCACCGCGGCATCGAGGTGTACCCGCCACGCGGATGATCTCGACGACCTCACGCCCGGCGAGCTGGGTCGCGTGCTGACCGATCTGTACGCGATGGTGTCGTGAATCCGAGCTCGCTGGGCCTCGGCCGTCCGCTGATCGGGGTCTTCGCGCTCCAGGGAGACGTCCGCGAGCATGCGCGTGCGTTAGAGGCGGCGGGGTGTGCCGCGATCCCGGTCCGCCGACCGGTCGAGCTCGCAGAGGTCGACGGGTTGGTGCTGCCCGGTGGCGAATCGACCACGATCCTCAAGCTCGCCGGCACCTTCGAGTTGCTCGAACCGCTGCGCGCCCGCATCGCCGCCGGGCTGCCGGTGTTCGGCTCGTGCGCCGGGATGATCCTGCTCGCCGATCGCGTGGACCCGGACGGTTCACCGCTCGCGGACACGATCGGTGGCATCGACATGACGGTTCGGCGCAACGCCTTCGGCCGGCAGGTCGACTCCTTCGAGGAGGACCTCGACATCGACGGTATCGGCGAGCCGCCGGTCCGCGCGGTGTTCATCCGAGCCCCCTGGGTCCAGGAGGTCGGACCGGCCGCGCAGGCCATCGGGCGGGTGGCTTCGGGCGAGCACGCCGGTAGGATCGTGGCGGTCCGGCAGGCCGATCTGCTGGCCACGTCGTTCCACCCGGAATTGACCGGCGATGCACGCATTCACGAGTACTTCTGCGAGATGGTGAGGACGGCGACGCGATGAGCGGGCACTCGAAATGGGCCACGACCAAGCACCAGAAGGCAGCCAAGGACGCCAAGCGCGGCAAGCTGTTCGCGAAGCTGATCAAGAACATCGAGGTCGCGGCGCGGATGGGCGGCGGGGACGTCGATGGCAACCCGACGCTCTATGACGCCGTCCAGAAGGCCCGCAAGAACTCCGTGCCCATCGACAACATCGATCGGGCCGTCAAGCGCGGGTCCGGCGCCGAGGCCGGCGGCTCCGACTGGCAGACGATCATGTACGAGGGCTACGGGCCCAGCGGCGTCGCGATGCTGATCGAGTGCCTCACCGACAACCGGAACCGGGCCGCGATGGAGGTCCGCACCGCGATGACCCGCAACGGCGGCTCGATGGCCGATCCCGGTTCGGTGTCCTACATGTTCAATCGCAAGGGTGTCGTGATCGTCCCCGAGGCGGGCCTGGCCGAAGACGACGTGCTGCTGGCGGTCCTCGACGCCGGGGCGGAGGAGGTCAGCAACCTCGGTGACTCGTTCGAGATCATCAGCGAAGCCACCGATCTGGTGGCGGTCCGCTCCGCGCTGCAGAATGCCGGCATCGACTACGACTCCGCCGACTCCTCGTTCGTGCCCAGCGTCCAGGTGCCGCTCGAGGAGGACGGCGCACGGAAGGTGCTGCGGCTCGTCGACGCCCTCGAGGAACTCGACGACGTCCAGAACGTCTACGCGAACTTCGACGTCAGCGACGAGATCCTCGAAGCCGTCGGTGCGGAGTAGCCGCCGGCTCAGAGCGGGTTCTTGGCCCAGAATCTGAAGAACGAGTACCCGGCTCGCCACAGGTTGTCGTTCGTGCCCGTGACACCGGCGATGGTGCTGACGAAGTCGAAGAACGCGGTGCTGACCTGCGGGGCGGCGATGAACAGCACGAGAAGGCCCAGCAGGCCCCACGGTTTGACCTTGTCGCCGATGCGTTGGGTCTCCGGATCGAGGTGCGGCTCGAGGATCGCGTAGCCGTCCAGGCCGGGGATCGGCAGCAGGTTCAGCACCGCCGCGGTGGCCTGCAGGAATCCGAGGAATGCGACCGCGCACCAGAACCGGGCATGCGTGTCGGTGCCGGAGAAGCTCAGGAACGTCGAGAGGTCGCCGAGATGAGACTTCGCGAGCAGCAGCAATACGACGGCGAACACGACGTTCGTGGCCGGACCGGCCGCCGCGGCGGCGCTCTGCATCGCCTTGCTGCGGAATGCGTGCCGATGCAGGTACACCGCACCGCCGGGCAATCCGATGCCGCCCTGCACGATGAAGATGAGCGGAAGCAGGATCGACAGCACCGGGTGTGCGTACTTGAACGGGTTGAGCGTGAGGTACCCGGCCGCCTCGACGCTGCGGTCGCCGGCCCGGTACGCGGTGAATGCGTGCGCGAACTCGTGAAAGCACACCGACACGATCCAGGCGCCGAGCACGAAGACCAGCACGCCGAAGTCGCCGACGCGCGAGCCGTGCCCGGGTTGGAGCCACGCCAGCAGCCCGCCCGCGACTGTCACCGCGACGAAGGCGAGGAACAGCGGGCTCGGCCGGACGACGCTGCGGCGGCTGTCGAGGTTGTAGACGGACACCCGGGCACCGTACGCGACGGCGGTATGTGTTCCGGCGGTGCGGCGTGTTGTGCCCGGGGCGGTGGGCGCTGCACCTAGGCTCGCGTCGAACGACCGTTCGACCGTTCGACCGTTCGACCGAGGGCTACCGTTCATTGGAGGGCAGCGCGTGCGCGTGCTCGGTGTCGACCCGGGGATGACCCGGTGCGGGATCGGCGTCGTAGACGGTGCCCCGGGCCGCATGCTTCAGCTCGTCCATGTCGAAGTTGTCCGGACGTCGCCGGAGGCCGACATCGGTGACCGGCTCCTGGCGCAGGCCGACGCCATCGCCCGCGCCATCGCAGTGCACGCGCCCGACGTCGTGGCCGTCGAGCGGGTGTTCAGCCAGCACAACGTCCGCACCGTGATGGGCACCGCGCAGGTGGCCGGCCTCGCGATCGTGGCCGCAACCCGGGCCGGCCTGCCGGTCGCGCTGCACACCCCGAGCGAGGTGAAGGCCGCGGTCACGGGGTCGGGTACCGCAGACAAGGCCCAGGTCGGCGCGATGGTCACGCGTCTGTTGAAGTTGTCCGAGCTGCCCAGGCCGGCCGACGCCGCCGACGCGCTGGCGCTTGCGATCTGCCACGTATGGCGGGGCAGTGCCCAACGCAAGTTGTCGGACGCACTTTCGAAGGTAGGGCGATGAGCGAACTGGGCGGCGCCGAACGTCACCTCGCCGCGGGGGCAGCGTCGTGATCGCCAGTGTGCGGGGCACGGTCGCCGCGGTCGCTCCCGACGGCGCGGTGCTCGAGGTGGGGGGCGTCGGCCTGGCTGTCTCGTGCTCGCCCGGCACGCTGGCGCGCCTGCGGGTGGGGGAGACTGCGCGGCTGGCTACCAGCCTGGTGGTGCGGGAGGACTCGCTCACGCTCTTCGGCTTTGCCGACGACGACGAGCGGGCGCTGTTCGAACTGTTGCAGACCGCGAATGGGGTAGGGCCGAAGCTGGCCCAGACCATGCTCGCGGTGCATCCGCCCCGCGAGCTGCGCCGGGCGATCGCCACCAGCGACTACGCGACGCTGACGCACGTGCCCGGCATCGGCCGCAAGGGCGCTGAACGCATCGCGCTCGAACTGCGGGATCGGGTCGGCTCGATCGACGGCCCCGACTCCGGAATCGCGGCCGGCGGCGGCGTCGTTGCCGTGGCGCCGTGGCGCGACCAGCTCGCCCACGCCCTCGCCGGACTCGGCTTCACCGGCCGCGAGGCCGGCGACGCGATCGAGGTCGTCGCCGCAGACGTCGCCGACGGCACCGCGCCCGACGTCCCCGCGCTGCTCCGCAGGAGTATCCAGCTGCTCGGACGGACCCGATGAGCGACGCCGAAGAGATCGATGTGGTCGATCCCGAGGCGCTGCCCGACGAGCGTGAGGTCGAGGCGTCACTGCGACCTAAGCGCTTCGAGGACTTCGTCGGTCAGCCGAAGGTGCGCGAGCAGCTGCAGCTCGTTCTTGAGAGCGCGCTGCGCCGCAGCCGCCCACCCGATCACGTGCTGCTTTCCGGACCGCCCGGGCTTGGCAAGACCAGCCTGGCCATGATCATCGCCGCCGAACTCGGTGCGCCGATGCGGGTCACCAGCGGGCCGGCCATCGAACGCGCCGGTGATCTGGCCGCGCTGCTCACCAGCCTCGGCGAGGGTGAGGTGCTGTTCATCGACGAGATCCATCGCATCGCCCGTCCGGCCGAGGAGTTGCTTTACATGGCCATGGAGGATTTCCGGGTGGACGTCATCGTCGGCAAGGGCCCCGGCGCGACGGCGATCCCGCTCGACCTCGCCCCGTTCACCCTGGTCGGCGCGACCACCCGCGCGGGACTGCTCACCGGTCCTCTGCGCGATCGGTTCGGTTTCACCGGGCACATGGACTTCTACGACGCGGCCGAACTCGAACTCGTCCTCACCCGCTCCGCCGAGCTGCTGTCGGTCGACCTGCGTCGGGACGGTGCGCGCGAGATCGCGAGCCGATCGCGGGGCACGCCGCGCATCGCCAACCGGTTGCTGCGGCGCGTCCGCGACTACGCCGAGGTCCGCGCCGACGGCGTGGTCACCGAGCCGATCGCCAAGGCCGCCCTCGCGGTGTACGACGTCGATGCGCTCGGGCTCGACCGCCTGGACCGCGCTGTGCTCGATGCGCTCGTGCGTCGATTCGGCGGCGGACCGGTCGGTGTCAGCACGCTGGCGGTGGCGGTCGGCGAGGAAACGGAGACCGTGGAGGAAGTCGCCGAACCATTCCTGGTCCGGGCCGGCCTGCTGGCCCGGACACCCCGCGGCCGCGTCGCTACTCCTGCTGCATGGGCGCATCTGGGCGTTCGCCCGCCGGCCGGCCCCGGGCCCGGATCTCAGCTTCCGTCGCTGTTCGACGCGTAAGCTCGACTCCAACTCTGCTGCCGACGCTGGGACGCTTCACCGTGAATTACGTACCGATCATCCTCTTCGTGCTCGTGATAGCCGGGCTCGTCATCATGTCGGGCCGGGCCCGCCGCAAGCGGTCCGCCGAGCAGGCAGCGAGGGTCGAGCGCATCGCCGTCGGCACCGATGTCATGACCACGTCCGGCCTCCACGGCACGGTGGTGTCCAGAAATGACGACGACACCGTCCAGCTGTCCATCGCGCCGGGCGTGGAGGTCAAGTGGGAGCTCGCCGCGCTGCGGGATCTCGTCGCGTTGCCCCGTCAGTTCCGTAGTGCCCACCCTGTCGACGAGCGCCAGACCAGTCTCGACGATCAGAATGTCGACCTCAAGAAGGGCGACGCCGGCCGAGGGGTCGACCCGGTCTGAGCCGCTCGAGCCAACGCCGCCTATCCGAGCTGCGGACCGACCCGCGCGGACGGGATCCGCGGCGCGATCGGTCATACTGTCGTGCGGCCCGAACCGTCACCTGAACCGCCGAGGAGATCTACCCCGTGGCACCACCCCCCGGAACGTTGCGCGTCTCGCGCTACTTCCTCGCGCTGGTCGTGATCCTCGGCCTGCTTTACGCGATCGTCTTCTTCCCCGGCGCACGGCACAAGCCCAAGCTCGGCATCGACCTCGTCGGCGGCATCCGGGTCATCTTCACCGCCCGGCCGCCGGCGGGCGGCCAGATCACCGATACGGCCATGACCCAGGCCCGCCAGATCATCGAGGACCGCATCAACGGCACGGGTGTCACCAACTCGACCGTGCAGGTCCAGGGCACCGATCAGCTCGTCGTGTCGATCCCCGGTGGCACGTCCACCGACGTCGCTCGCCTCGGGCAGGCAGCACAGCTGAACTTCCGTCCGTTGATCGCGCCGGTTCAGCAGGTGACCTGTAACCCCAAGGCGAAGCCGACCGTGCCCGCCGCCGCACCGTCGGCCACGGCGGGTGCGAGCAAATCGCCGCCCGCGTCGGTCAAATCCAGTTCGCCGGCTGTGAGCAAACCGACCGGTTCGAATTCTGCCGGCACCAACGACCTGCGGCACCGACCTCTGCACGCCCCGGCGGTTCCCACCTCGCCGCCCGCGCCGACCTCTAGCACGGCCGCTCCGCCGGCGTCGTCAGCCAAGCCGAGCCAGTCGGCCAGCGCGCCGGCGAAGGCGCCGGCCTGCCAGAAGAACATCGTCGCGCTCATCAAGCAGGCCGACAAGACGCTGACGATCCCGACCACCGAGTTGGCGTATTCGAAGCTGAAGCCGACCCAACAGCAGCTGCTGAAGGCGGCGCTACAGAACTACGACTGCCCGTCGGCGCTCGACGAGCCGGACAACCCCAAGAGCTACTACATCGCCTGCGACAAGACAGGCACGCAGGCTTATCTGCTCGGCACGGTGATCGTCCCGGGTCGGCAGATCGACCAGGCGACCGCCCAGGCGCCGAGCACTGGCGGAGGGCAGGGCGGTTCCCAGCAATGGACCGTGCAGCTGAAGTTGAAGACCGGCGGCGACGACGCGTGGAGCGCGTGGACCACAAAACACAACACCCGCAGCTCCAATGCCGCCGATCCGTCGCAGTGTGCGGTGGGCGGGGCGTTCCCGTGTAACGACTTCGTGGGCTTCACCCTCGACGGCGCCGTCATCTCGGCTCCGGCCACGAATGAGCCGATCGTCGGGCAGGCCACCCAGATCTCGGGCAGCTTCACCCAAACGTCGGCGAACAGGCTGGCCGACGAGTTGAAGTTCGGCGCATTGCCACTGTCGTTCCGCACCGACTCGAACGAGCACGTGTCGGCCAGCCTCGGCACGACGCAGCTCAAGGCGGCCCTACTCGCCGGCGGCATCGGCCTGGTGCTGGTCGTCATCTACTCGCTGCTCTACTACCGCGCGCTCGGCTTCGTCACCATCGCGTCGCTGCTGGTCTCAGGTGGCCTCACCTACGCGATGCTCATCATCCTGGGCACCCAGATCGGCTTTACGCTCGATCTGTCTGGCATCGCCGGCTTCATCGTCGCGCTCGGTATCACCGCGGACTCGTTCGTCGTCTTCTTCGAACGAATAAAGGACGAGGTCCACGACGGCCGATCTGTGCGGGTCGCCATCCCGCGGGCTTGGGTCCGGGCGCGGCGCACGATCCTGTCGGCCGACACGGTGTCCTTCCTGGCCGCGGCGATCCTGTACTACTTCGCGTCCGCGGACGTGAAGGGCTTCGCCTTCACCCTGGGCATGTCGACGATCCTCGACCTCGTCGTGGTCTTCCTGTTCACGCACCCGATCGTGTCGCTGCTCTCGCGCAGCAGGGCGTTCGGCTCGGCGAGGTTCACCGGGCTCAACTCGGTGCGCATCGGCGGAATCGCTCCGGAACGCGAGGCGCCGCGCGGCAAGCGGACGGCCGGACGGCCGAGCACCGCGCGTCCGGGTGGTAGAGCAAAGACCGCCACCGTCGTGCTGGACAAGGACATCGACGCGGACGGTGCCGACGCCGCGAGTGAGCGCGCGGACATCGAGACCGGCACGGTCGAACCAGACAATCCCGAGGCAACCGAGGCCGATGACGTCACATCCGACGGCGACATGGCCGATGACCTGACGTCCGACGATCCGGAACGCACCCGCAAGCGCAGTGCCCCTGAACCCGGCAGCGCAGCCGAGCGCGCCGCCGCTCGCCGGGCCCGCCTGCGCGGCAAGACCGACGATGGGAAATCGCGATGACGTCGATGCCGTCCATCTTCCGGCAGCTCTACCGCGGCGAGACCCGGATCGGGTTCATCCACAACCGCAAGCGGTGGTACGTCGCGTCCGCGCTGATCGCGCTCGTGTGCATCGTGAGCCTGCTGACGCGCGGTTTCAACTACGGCGTCGAGTTCGCCGGCGGCACAACGTTCCAGATCGACACCACGCACTCTCAGCTCAGCGCTGACGCCGTCAACCGAGCGTTCACTGACGCGGGCACGGCTCCGGACAGCCCGCCTCAGGTCGTCGGCAACGGCAATCAGATCTCGCTGTCGACCAAGCATCTCGAGCCTGCCGCGCTGAAGACACTGCAGGATGCGGTGGCCACGAAGCTCGGTCTGAAGTCTTCTGCCTTCACCTCCAGCAGCATCGGCAGTGCATGGGGGCACGACACCTCGATCAACGCGCTCAAGGGCCTGATCATCTTCCTGATCGCAGTGACGATCTACATCGCCTTGCGCTATCAGTGGCGGATGGCGGCCGGCGGCATCGGCGCCCTGATCTTCGACCTGCTGACCACCGCTGGCATCTACTCGATCATCGGGTTCGAAGTGACACCGTCCACGATCGTCGGCCTGCTGACCATTCTCGGCTTCTCGCTCTACGACACCGTCGTCGTCTACGACAAGGTCGCCGAGAACTCGAAGGACATCCTGGCCGGCTCACGCACCACCTATTCCGAAGCCGCGAACCTCGCGGTGAACCAGACGTTGATGCGTTCGATCAACACGTCACTGATCGGTCTGCTGCCGGTCGCGGGCTTGCTGTTCGTCGGAGCGGGCATCCTGGGAGTGGGGACGATCAAGGACCTCGCGTTGATCCTGTTCATCGGCCTGGCGTCCGGTGCGTACTCCTCGCTGTTCATCGCCACGCCTATCGTCGTCGACCTCACCGAGCGTGAGCCGGCGTACAAGGCGTTGACGAGGCGGGTCGCGGCGAAGCGGGCGAGCGATGCCAAACGCAACTCCGAGAGCGCCGAGGTGGCGGAATCCGGTGGTGTCGCGACTGCGGTGCGTACCAGTGGCGGCCCGGCACCCGCGCCCAAGGTCGGCGCGCGCCCGCAGCGTCGTCGTCGCCGATAGTCTCCCTGTGACCAGCGAGGTGACCAGCGAGATCACCAGCGATCCGCAGCTCGCGAGGCGCATCGACGCGCTGCTGCGCGATGTCTCGGACTTCCCGAAGCCCGGCGTCGGTTTCAAGGACATCGCGCCGCTGCTCGCCGACGGCCCCGCTTTCGCGGCGGTCATCAGCGGGCTCGTCGCGGTGGCCGGCCCGGACGTCGAGATCGTCGCCGGGGTCGAGGCGCGCGGGTTCCTGCTCGCCGGCGCGCTCGCCGATCGGCTGGGGTGCGGGCTGGTCCCGGTGCGCAAGGCCGGCAAGCTGCCGCCGCCGGTGCTGCGTCGCTCCTACGATCTCGAGTACGGCTCGGCGGAGATCGAGGTGCCCGTCGCCGTCCTGACCGGCAAGCGGGTGCTGCTCGTCGACGACGTCCTGGCCACCGGGGGGACCCTCGCTGCCGCGGCTGCGCTGATCACGGACGCCGGTGGGCTCGTCACCGCCTTAGGGGTCATCGTCGAGCTCGGCTTCCTCAACGGACGGGCCGCGCTGGCTTCTGCAACCGCGACGGCCCCGCTGCACAGCTTGCTCACCCTCTGATCCCTCCGTTGACTGGCGAGCCATACCTCGCCAGTCAGCCGCGAAGTCGCCAGTCATCGGAGGAAGTCGCCAGTCAGCCGTAGACTTGTGGGTACACCTGCACCGCAGCAATGCCGTTTCGCACGAAAGGGGGCAGGGCGCTGACGTCCGAGGCCGGCACGCGTGAGCCACAGCCAGCACTCGAAGACACCTCTGCGCCCTCGGCCCCGACCATCGTTACCCACAGGGCGGCCGCTGCAGATGCCCCGGCCCCGCCGGCCGCCCCCACGTCGGCAGACGTCACTTCCCCGGCCGACGTCTCCGCGTCCGAACTCGCGGTAGAGCCCGAGTCGGACAGCAATCCGAGCCCGATGCATCGTCGTCGCGTACGCGACCGGCTGGCTCGCCGGCTGGTCACGACGAACCGGCAGTCGTCGGTCAAGCCCGTTCTGGAGCCGTTGCTGGCCATTCACCGGGCGGCCCACCCGAAGGCCGATGCGCGGGCGCTCCAGCGCGGCTACGACGTCGCGGAGGAGAGCCACCGCGGGCAGTTGCGCAAGAGCGGTGACCCCTACATCACCCATCCGCTGGCGGTCGCGACGATCCTGGCCGAGCTCGGCATGGACACCACGACGCTCGTCGCCGCGCTGCTGCACGACACCGTCGAGGACACCGGCAAGACCCTCGATGACATCAAGACCGACTTCGGCGAGCAGGTCGCCCATCTCGTCAATGGCGTCACGAAGATGGACAGGGTCAAGTACGGGCAGGCCGCCGAGGCGGAGACGATCCGCAAGATGATCGTGGCGATGGCGCGGGACCCGCGCGTCCTGGTGATCAAGCTGGCCGACCGCTTGCACAACATGCGCACGCTGCGGTTCCTGCCGCCGGAGAAGCAGGAACGCAAGGCCCGCGAGACGCTCGAGGTGCTGGCCCCGCTCGCCCACCGGCTCGGCATGAACACGATCAAGTGGGAACTCGAGGATCTCGCGTTCGCCACGCTGTACGCGAAACGCTACGACGAGATCGTCCGTCTCGTGGCCGAGCGTGCGCCGAGCCGCGACACGTACCTCGGCGACGTGATCGAGCGCATCAAGAACGACCTGCGCGATGGCAACATCAAGGCCGAGGTCACCGGCCGGCCGAAGCACTACTACTCGATCTACCAGAAGATGATCGTCCGCGGTCGCGAGTTCACCGACATCTACGATCTCGTCGGCATCCGGGTGCTGGTCGAGCACGAGGGCGACTGTTACCAGACCCTCGGTGTGATCCACGCGAACTGGCAGCCCGTCCCGGGCCGGTTCAAGGACTACATCGCGATGCCGAAGTTCAACATGTACCAGTCCTTGCACACGACCGTGATCGGCCCGGGTGGCAAGCCCGTCGAACTGCAGATCCGCACGCACGCCATGCACAGGACGGCCGAGTTCGGCATCGCCGCGCACTGGAAGTACAAGGAACGCAAGGACATCGCGGTGGCCGGGCCGGCCGGCATGTCCGACGAGATGGGCTGGCTGCGCCAGATGCTCGACTGGCAGCGCGAGGCCCAGGAGCCTGAGGAGTTCCTGGACTCCCTGCGCTACGACCTCGGCGCCAGCGAGGTCTACGTTTTCACCCCCAAGGGTGACGTGCTCGCCCTGCCCAGCGGATCGACGGCGGTCGATTTCGCGTACGCCGTGCACACCGAGGTCGGGCACCGGTGCATCGGCGCCCGCGTCAACGGCAAGCTGGTGGCGCTGGAGAGCACGCTCGAGACGGGCGACACCCTCGAAGTTTTTACGTCCAAGGCGGAGAACGCCGGCCCGTCGCGCGACTGGCTGGAGTTCGTCAAGTCGCCGCGGGCGCGCACCAAGATCAAGCAGTGGTTCGCGCGCGAACGCCGTGAGGACGCGATCGACGCGGGCAAGACGGCACTGTCCAAGGCGATGCGCAAGGCCGCGCTGCCCATGCAACGCCTACTGGGCGGCGACCAACTGCTCACCCTCGCCCACGACATGCACTACGCCGACATCTCCGCGCTGTACGCGGCCATCGGCGAGAGCCACGTCTCGGCCCAGTCCGTCGTGCAGAAGCTGGTCAGCCAGCTCGGGGGTGCCGAGGGCTCGGTCGAGGACATCGCCGAGGCGACGATGCCCACGGAGACGTTCCCCGCCGCTGGCTCGCGACGCACGGCCACCGGCGACGTCGGCGTGGTCGTCAAGGACGTCAGCGACGTCTGGGTCAAGCTGGCGCGCTGCTGCACCCCGGTGCCGGGCGACGACATTATCGGCTTCGTCACCCGCGGCGGGGGAGTTTCGGTGCACCGCCGGTCCTGCACCAACGCCGGCTCGCTGACCTCGCAGAGCGAACGGCTCGTCGAGGTCGAGTGGGCGCCGTCGGTCGGGTCGGTGTTCGTCGTCTCGATCCAGGTGGAGGCCCTCGACCGGCACGGCCTGCTCTCGGACATCACGAGGGTGTTGTCCGACGAGCGGGTGAGCATCCTGTCGGCCAACGTCGCCACCAACCGCGATCGTGTCGCGACGAGCAGGTTCACCTTCGAGATGGCCGAGGCCAAACACCTCGACAGCCTCCTGCGCGCGATCAAGGGCGTCGAGGGCTGCTATGACGTGTACCGCATCCACGCGGCCAACTGAACCGTCGCGGCCTCAGTTACCGGACGGCCAGCTTCGTCAGTGTGATGGGCAGCTTGGGTTTGCCGTCGGTGCCGGTCGCGGCCCCGGCTGCGGCCACCTTGATGACGACGTTCAGACCCGAGCTGACCTTGCCGAACACGGTGTACTGCAGCTTGCCGAGTTGCTGCATCAGGTTCGGCGAGTCCTTGTAGACGATGAAGAACTGGCTGCCGCCGGTGTGCGGCGCGGACGAGCGGGCCATCGCGATCGTGCCCGCCGGGTACTGCTCCTTGCCGGTGGCCTCGTCGGGGATCGAATAGCCCGGGCCGCCCTGGCCGGTGCCGGTCGGGTCACCGCACTGCAGGACGTAGATGCCGCCGGTCGTCAGCCGGTGGCACGGCGTCGAGTCGTAGTACTTCTGCTCGGCGAGCGAGACGAAACTCTCGACCGTGCATGGAGCCAAGGCACGGTCGAGAGCGAAGGTCATCGGACCCTGCGTCGTGGCGACCGACACGGTGACCTTGCCGGTCTTCGGCGGCGTGGTCGATTTCGGTTTCGTCGCGGCGCGCGCGGCGCTGCCGGTAGTCGTCCACCCGCACGGGTAGGTCGGCGCCGAACTCGTCGCACCCTGACTCGTCAACGGCGCGCTCGGCGTATTCGCCGGACTGTGGGCGGCGGGATTCTTGCTGTCCCCGCCGTTCGTTGCGACGATCAGCACGATGACGGCCACGATCACGATGATCGTCCCGACGGCCGAGATGATCAAGTTGGTGCGCTTGCGTCGCTGCTGCTGCTGGCGCCGGCGCTCCATCTGGCGCTGCAGGCGGCGCCGCTCGGCCTCGCGTCGCTGCTTGTCGGTGGCCATGCTCAGCCGCTCGCCCTGACCAGGTCGACGACGAAGACGAGGGCCGCGTTGGCCGGGACGCTGCCCTGGGCCTGGTTCTTGTAGCCCAGTTCGGACGGCATGATCAGGATGCGCCGACCGCCCTCGCGCATCGGCGTCACCTTGCCGTTGCCGCCGATGCCCTGGCTGAACCCGTCGATCACCGAACCGGGCGCGAGTGAGAACGTAGCGGCCTGCCCGCCGGACCACGACGAGTCGAAGACGGTCCCGTTCTTGTACAGCAGGCCCGAGTACTGCACGGTCACCGACGACTTGGCGCTCGCCGGCTTGCCCTTGCCCACGACGAGGTCCTGGCAGAGCAGGCTCCTGGGCGCGGTGGCCGACATCGACCGTGCCTTGGGATCCTTGGTGAGGTCCGTCGGATTCAGGACGGTGACGCCGTCGAACGTGACGGTCTTCGCGGCGCTGGGTTTCGCGCAGGCGGGGGGCGCGGGCAAGGCGACCGGCGGTTGGGCCGCAGGCTGGGTCGACGGCGTCGTGGTCGGCCGTGCCGCGGCGCTCGACACCGAGCCCGTCTTGTCGGCGGTGTTCTTGTTGTTGCCGCTGCCGCCCGTGGCCACGACGATCACCGCGATAACGGCGGCGATGACGACCAGCGTGCCGATGATCGAGGCGATCAGCGTCACCTGCTTGCGCGACGACTCGCGCTGGCGGCGCTCGTCGAGTTGGCGCTGCAGCCGGCGGCGTTCGGCCTCACGGCGCTGCTTGTTGGTCGTCACTAGGGCGAACCTCCGAGGATTCTCGTTCGGCGTGTCCTGCGAGCAGGAGTGGGGCAAAACCCTCGGCAGTCTACGGAAGGCGCCGAAGGCGCCACCTGAGAAAGGCACGTCGGTCCGCTCGGTAGGCTGGGATGTTCCACTTTCCTCGACCCCAGGAGCTCTCGGCTGTGCTCATCGCGGGATTCCCGTCCGATGTGACCGACACGAACTGCTTCGTGGTCGCCCCGGCCGACGGCGAGCAGTGCGTCGTCATCGATCCGGGCATCGGCGTCACCGGTCAGCTGGACGAGATCATCGCGGAGCACCGGCTACACCCCGTCGCCGTCCTGTTGACCCACGGGCACTTCGACCACACGTTCTCGGTCGTGCCCGTGTGCCAGGCCAGGGACGTCCCGGCCTACATCCACCCCGACGACCGCGCACAACTCAGTGACCCCTGGACCTGGACCGGCCTGCCGAAGGGCACGCCGCTGTTCGGGATGCTGACCGCCGCCGAGCCCGACGACGTCATCGAACTCAGCGACGCGTCCACCGTGTCGATCGCCGGCCTCGATTTCGGCGTCCGGCACGCGCCAGGGCACAGTCTCGGCTCGGTGGTGTTCGACCTCGCCGGCAGCTCCTCCGATGATGACGACGCGATGCTGTTCGCCGGGGACGTGCTGTTCGCAGGCTCGATCGGGCGCACCGATCTGCCCGGCGGTTCGATGGCGGCGATGCAGGCCTCGCTGCGCAACGTCATCCTGCCCATGGATGACGCGACGGTCGTCCTGCCCGGCCACGGCCCGCAGACCACGATCGCGCGCGAGCGCGCCACCAACCCGCACCTGGCGGGCCTCTAGATGGTCTCCGGATTCCCGGAACTGCTGCCGGCGCAGCGGTTCGTCGAACTCGCGGTGCTCGACCGGCTCCGCGCGACGTTCGAGCTGCACGGGTTCGCGCCGCTTGAGACGCCGGCCGTCGAGTCGCTGGACCAGCTGCTGCGTAAATCCACCGGCGGCGAGATCGACAAGGAGATCTACGTCCTGCGCCGCCTGCATGCGGCAGCTGACGAACCGGTCGAGGGCTCCGGCCTGGGCCTGCACTTCGACCTCACCGTGCCGTTCGCGCGCTACGTCCTCGAGCACGCCGGGCACCTCGAGTTCCCGTTCCGTCGCTACCAGATCCAGAAGGTCTGGCGTGGCGAGCGTCCGCAACAGGGCCGTTACCGCGAGTTCACGCAGGCCGACATCGACATCGTCGCCCGCGACGCTCTGCCCTTCCACTACGACGTCGAGATCGCCCGGGTGATGGCCGAAGCGCTCGGCTCGCTCGACTTCCTGCCGCCCTTGCGGCTGCAGGTCAACAACCGCCGCCTCATCGAAGGCTTCTACCTCGGCCTCGGTGTCACCGACGTCCCGGCCGTCATACGCGCGATCGATCGGCTCGACCAGGTGCCCGCCGACGTCGTGGCAACGCAGCTCGTGGACGACGCCGGGCTGACCGGCGAGCAGGCGACCCGATGCCTCGCGCTGGCCGACATCCGTTCGATCGATTCGTCGTTCGTCGCGGCCGTACGGGAACTCGGGGTCGCCCATCCGCTGCTTGACCAGGGCTTGGACGAACTCGCTGCAGTGCTCGACGGCTGTGCCGGCATCGATCACGAGCAGGTGCGCGTCGAGGCCGATCTACGCATTGCCCGCGGCCTGGACTACTACACCGGCACCGTGTTCGAGACCCGGATGGACGGCTACGAGAGCATCGGCTCGATCTGCTCGGGCGGCCGGTACGAGTCGCTCGCAAGCGACGGCAAGGTCAGCTACCCCGGCGTCGGGATCTCCCTCGGGTTGTCCCGGCTGCTGATACCGCTGTTCCAGCAGAATGTGCTCGCCGGGTCGCGGGCGGTCCCCTCGGCCGTACTGGTGGCCCTGCCCAGTGACGATCTCCGTGGGGCTTCGGATGCGGTCGCGCAGGCGCTGCGGGGTCGGGGGATCGCCGCCGAGGTTGCTGCGTCTGCTCAGAAGTACGGCAAGCAGATCCGCTACGCCGAACGTCGAGGGATCCCGTTCGTCTGGTTCCCCGGCGAGCCGCACGAAGTGAAGGACATCCGTAGCGGTGATCAGGTACAGGTCGATCCCTCGACCTGGAGCCCCCCGCCCGAAGACCTGCGACCGCAGGTTGTTTTACCGCAGAAGGTAGGCCAGTGATTCGCACGCACGACGCAGGAAGTCTCCGGGCCGAACATGCCGGCCAGACCGTCACGCTGGCCGGCTGGGTGGCCACCCGCCGCGACCACGGCGGTGTGGCGTTCATCGATCTGCGCGATGCGTCGGGCGTCGTGCAGGTCGTGGTGCGCGAAAACGACCTCGCACATGGGCTGCGCAACGAATGGGTGCTCAAGGTCACCGGTGCCGTCCGCCGCCGGGAGGACCACAACGTCAACCCGAACCTGCCAACCGGCGAGGTCGAGGTGGCCGCGTCGTCGATCGAGGTCCTGAACGAGGCCGCGCCGCTGCCGTTCCAGATCGACTCGCACACCGAGGTCGGCGAGGAGGCGCGGCTGCGCTACCGCTACCTCGACCTGCGCCGTCCCGAGCCCGCCGCCGCGCTCCGGCTGCGTAGCAAGGTCAACCGCGCTGCCCGCGACGTCCTGCTCGGGCGCGACTTCGTCGAGATCGAGACCCCCACGCTCACGCGCTCGACGCCCGAGGGAGCGCGCGACTTCCTGGTGCCGGCCCGGTTGCGCCCGGGCAGCTGGTACGCGCTGCCGCAATCACCGCAGCTGTTCAAGCAGCTGCTGATGGTCGCCGGCATGGAGCGGTACTTCCAGATCGCGCGCTGCTACCGCGACGAGGACTTCCGCGCCGACCGGCAGCCGGAGTTCACCCAGCTCGACATCGAGATGAGCTTCGTCGACCAGGACGACGTGATCGCCCTCGCCGAAGCCGTCTTGGTGGCGCTATGGCAGCTCATCGGGGTAGACGTCGCCACCCCGATCCCGCGCATGACCTACGCCGAATCGATGCGACGCTACGGTTCGGACAAGCCCGACCTGCGCTTCGACCTCGAACTCGTCGAGTGCGCGGACTACTTCGCCGACACGCCGTTCCGCGTGTTCCAGGCGCCTTACGTCGGGGCCGTCGTGATGGCCGGCGGCGCGTCCCAGCCGCGGCGCACGCTCGACGCCTGGCAGGACTTCGCCAGGCAGCGGGGCCACCGTGGGCTGGCCTACATCGTCGTCGGCGCGGACGGTGAGCTCGGCGGCCCGGTCGCGAAGAACCTTTCCGACGCCGAGCGCGCGGGCATCGTCGAACACGTGGGCGCGAAGCCGGGCGACTGCGTCTTCTTCGCCGCGGGTTCGGCGTCCTCGGCCCGCGCGCTGCTGGGCGCCACCCGTCTCGAGATCGGCAAGCGACTCGGCCTGATCGACGAAGGCGCCTGGTCGTTCCTGTGGGTCGTCGATGCGCCGCTGTTCGAACCAGCCGGGGACGCCGTCGCCGCCGGAGACGTCGCGGTCGGCTCGGGGGCGTGGACGGCCGTCCACCACGCCTTCACATCACCCAAGCCCGATTCGATGGCGACCTTCGACACCGATCCGGGATCGGCGCTGGCCTACGCCTACGACATCGTCTGCAACGGCAACGAGATCGGCGGAGGGTCGATCCGTATCCACCGCAAGGAGGTCCAGGAGCGGGTGTTCGCCGTCATGGGGCTGGACGAGGCGCAGGCCCGGGAGAAGTTCGGGTTCCTGCTCGACGCGTTCAGTTACGGCGCTCCGCCGCACGGCGGCATCGCCTTCGGCTGGGACCGCATCTGCGCGCTGCTCTCAGGCACCGATTCGATCCGTGACGTCATCGCGTTCCCGAAGACCGGCGGCGGCTACGACCCGCTCACCGCGGCTCCCGCGCCGATCACGCCCGAGCAGCGCAAGGAGGCCGGCGTCGACGCGAAGCCCGACTCGGGGCCCTCCACTGGCGACCTTTCCGGTTGACTGGCGACCTGCGGTTTCACTGGCGACCTACAGATCCCCAGTCGGCGTGCACGTCGCCAGTCAACGCGCGAAGTCGCCAGTGAGCTCGTTCGGCGAGTCGAGACCGGCGATCAGTCCGGATCGCCATGCTCGCCGAACCAGCGGGCGAGCGATCCGCGGCGGCTGACGGCGCGCAGCCGCCGTTCGGCGAGCTCGCGACGTTTGCGCGTGGTGACGATGAGCATTTCGTCGCCGACTCGCAGCCGGGTGTCGGCCTTGGGCACGAAGTTGCGGCCGTCGCGGATCACCAGCGTGATGACGCTGGGTTCGGGCAGGCGGAGCTCGAGCAGGGATACCGAATCCAGGTGCGAGCCCGGCTGGATCGTCACGGTCAGCAGCTCGGCGTCCAGGACGTCCAGGGGCGCGGACTCGACCAGGATCTGGCGGGCGCCCTCCTTCGGGGACAACCGCAACAGCCTGGCCAGTGGGGACAGCGCCGGACCCTGCAACAGCGTGAACAGCACGACGAGCACGAACACGATGTTCAGCGCCCGCCCGGCCTGGGGTACATGAGCCACGATCGGGAACGTCGCGAGCACGATCGGCACCGCACCGCGTAGCCCGGCGAAGGACAAGAAGGCCTGCTCGGGCCAGCGCACGCCGAACCACGACAACGACAACACCACCGACAACGGACGCGCCAGCACCAGCAGCACCGCCCCGATCGCCAGGGCCGGAAGGATCTGACCAGGCAGCTCGGACGGATCGACCAGCAGCCCCAGCAGCACGAACAGCCCGATCTGCGCGAGCCAGCCCAGGCCCTCGGCGAACGAACGGGTGGCCGCGCGGTGAGGCAGGCCGGCGTTCGCCAGTACCAACGCCGCCAGGTACGCGGCGAGGAATCCGCTCGCGTGTGCCGACCCGGCGGCGGCGAAGGCCAGCATGCCGATCCCGAAGATCGCAAGCGGGTAGAGCCCCGACGCCGGCAAGGCGAGCCGGGCGACCGCGGTCGAGCCGAGCCACCCCAGCGCCAGCCCGATCCCGGCGCCGGCGGCGAGCTCGTACACCAGCTCGAACGCGAAGTGGCCGGCGTCCAGACCGAACGGTGTCGCGCTGAAGATCACCACGAGGATGACCGACGGTGCGTCGTTGAAGCCGGACTCGGCCTCGAGCAAGCCGGCTATGCGTTTGGGCAACGGCACCACCCGCAGGATCGTGAACACGGCCGCGGCGTCCGTCGAAGACACCGTCGCTCCCATCAATAGAGCGAGCTGCCAGCCGAAGCCCAGCAGGTAGTGCGCGCCCAGCGCCGTGACCACCGTGCTCACGCCGACGCCCACCGTGCCGAGCACCGCGGCCGGCGCGAGCACTCCGCGGATCTCCGACCAGTGCGTAGCCAGCCCACCCTCGACCAGGATCACGGCCAGGGCGGCGGTGCCGAGATCCTGCGCGAGCTGCGCATTGTCGAACGTGATGCCGATGACGTCCTCGCCGAGCAGCACGCCGACTCCGAGGAAGATCAGCAGACTGGGCAGGCCGACCACGGTCGCCAAGCGAGTAGCGCCGACGCTGACGAGCACGACGATCCCGCCGCCCAGCAGGGCGAGGTACAGCTGTTGGAGGGTCATGCCGTCCCTCGGCCTTTGGTCGTGGGCTGCACCGACAGCGGCCGTTCGAGCCGCTGATCGCGCCCGGAGTTTGACATGCTGGTCGGTGCGTGGCCCTCAAGGCTAAGGGACGCAGCACCGGCAGATCGGCGTCGACCGAGGAGTGAGAACGTGCGAGTTGCCATCGCCGGTGCCGGCGCAGTGGGCCGTTCGATCGCCGCCGCGCTCGTCGTCACCCGCAACCAGGTGTTGCTGATCGAGAGCCGGCGCTCGAACTTCGACCCTGGACTCGTCCCGGACGCCGACTGGATGTTCGCCGACGCGTGCGAGCTCGAGAACCTGCAACAGGCCGGCGTGGGCACCTGCGACGTCGTGATCGCCGCGGCCGGTGACGACAAGGTGAACCTCGTGTTCGCGATGCTGTGCAAGACCGAGCTGGCCGTGGCGCGGGTGGTGGCTCGGGTCAACGATCCGAACAACGCCTGGATGTTCACCGACGCGTGGGGCGGGGACATCGCGATGTCCACCCCGAAGACCCTCGCCATCGCCGTCGAGCAGGCCGTCACCGTCGGCGACGTCATCAAGCTCATGACCCTGCAGCAGGGTGGCGGCAATGTCGTCGAGATGACCTTGCCGCCTGATTCCCGCCTGGCCGGGACCGAACTCGGTGACCTGCAGGTGCCATCCGGCGCCGTCGCGATCGCCGTCATGCGTGACGGCGCGCTCATGACGCCCCGGCCGCAGGTGCGCCTGCGCTCCGGCGACGAGATCGTGTTCGTCGCCGACGCGGACCTCGACGTCGACGAGAAGCTACGCGTGGTGATGAATGCCTAGGCTGGCGGGACCGGGCTGCTCGTGTTGCACCTGGCGGTCGTGTTTCTTCGCTCAGCCTCTTTAGGCTGACGGCATGACGCTGTTCGAGACCGGCCGCGACACCGCCGGCCAGCGACCGGTCGACGAGCTGGACGCCACGGCCCCGCTCGCCGCCCGCATGCGTCCGCGCACGCTTGACGAGGTCGTCGGGCAGGAGCACCTGCTGGCGCCCGGCTCGCCGCTGCGCCGCCTGGTCGAGGGTGACGCGCCGATGTCGCTGATCCTGTTCGGGCCACCGGGCACCGGCAAGACGACGCTGGCTCTGATCGTGTCGAGCGCCACCAACCGCCGTTTCGAGCAGCTGTCCGCGCTCAACGCGGGTGTGAAGGACGTCCGCGAAGTCATCGCCCGGGCGAAGGCGGAGCTGGCCCATCTGGGTCGCCAGACCGTGCTGTTCATCGACGAAATCCACCGCTTCTCCAAGACCCAGCAGGATTCGTTGCTCTCCGCCGTCGAGGCCCGGCACGTCACGCTCGTCGCCGCGACTACCGAGAACCCGTTCTTCTCGATCGTGTCTCCGCTGCTGTCACGCAGCCTGCTGTTGACCTTGCAACCCCTCGACGAGGCGGCGATCGGTCAACTCGTCGACCGCGCGCTGCTGAGCCCGCGCGGGCTGGACGGCACGGTCACCCTCGACAACGACGCGCGTGCCCACCTGCTGCGCCTATCCACCGGGGACGCGCGACGTGCTCTCACGGCGCTGGAGGCCGCCGCCGGGACCCTTCTGGCCGAGCATCGGTCGGCGATCGATCTCGCGACGCTCGAACAGGCCGTCGACAGAGCCGCCGTGCGCTACGACCGCGACGGCGATCAGCACTACGACGTCATCAGCGCCTTCATCAAGTCGATCCGGGGCTCGGACGCCGACGCGGCGCTGCACTACCTTGCCCGCATGCTCGAAGCCGGTGAGGATCCGCGCTTCATCGCCCGCCGCCTGGTCGTGCATGCATCCGAGGACGTCGGAATGGCCGACCCGACCGCGCTGCTGGCCGCCACGGCCGCCGCGGACGCGGTGCAGCTCATCGGCCTGCCGGAGGCGCGTATCAACCTCGCGCAGGCGACGATCCACCTCGCGCTGGCCCCGAAGTCCAACGCCGTCGTCGGCGCCATCGATGCCGCCCAGGCCGACGTCCGCGCCGGGCTGGCGGGCGAGGTGCCGCCGGCGCTGCGGGACTCGCATTACCCCGGGGCCAAGGAACTGACCGCCGGCACGCGCTACGTCTACCCGCCCGACGTCCCGGACGGGGTGGTCACCCAGCAGTACCCGCCGGACGAACTGGTCGGGCGCAATTACTACAAACCGGCCGGCCGAGGCGCCGAGCGCGCGGTCGCGGAGCGACTGGCCCGGCTACGGACGATTGTCCGGGGTGACCCCGAGCCGCCCGGTTGACCCGATAGGGTCCGGGTGATCGTTCGATCCGTCCCGACCCACCGATCGTCAGGGAGTGCTGCGTATGTCCGGAGCGGCCATTGCTGCGCTGATCGCGACAGGCGCGTTCGTCCTTCTCGTCCTGCTGCTTGCCATCCCGTTGCTCAAGCTCGGCCGCACGCTTGACGAAGCAACCCTCGCGGTGCGCAAGACCCATGAGGGCGCCGCGCCGATCCTGGTCGAGGCGCAGAACACCGTCACGCAGCTCAACGCGCAACTCGTCCACATCGAGGGGATTGCTGCGAACGTCAACTCGATGACCACGAACGTCGCCGCCATGACCGCGGTCGTCTCGTCCACGTTGGGCAGCCCGATGATCAAGGCGGCAGCATTCACCTACGGCGTGCGCAAGACGGTGTCCGACCGGCGCGACCAGGACGCGATCAAGGGCGCCCGGCGCAAGCACCGTTCCGCCAAGCGCGGAAGGGGCTGACCGTGAGTGAGCATCGTAGCGAGCGCCAGCGAGCGAGGAGCGGAGCGAACCCAGCGATGAGCGCTCGCGCGAAGAGCGAGGTCGGGTAATGCGCCGGCTGTTCTGGTTGGTCATGGGCATCACCATCGGTGCGATGGTGGTGCGCAAGTTGACCAAGGTCGCCGAGAGGCTCACGCCGAAGGGCATGGCCACGGGGCTCGGGCAGGGCCTCGCCGACCTCGCCGACGCGATCCGCGACTTCGGTGCCGACGTCCGCGTCGCCATGCACGAGCGCGAGGCGGAACTGCGGGAGAGTACCGGTCTGGACGGCACCCGCGGCAAGGTCCCGGACGCCGCCACCGAGTAATCCCATCGGCGCCAGTAAACCGCGGTGACGGCGCCGGGAAACGCGGCCCGCCTCGTCTGGCACAGTAGGAACGTGCGTACCGCAGACATCCGGGCCCGCTTCCTCGGGCACTTCGAACGCAACGGCCACACCGTGGTGCCGAGCGTCCCGCTGCCCTTCAACGACCCGAATCTGTTGTTCGTCAACGCCGGCATGGTGCAGTTCGTGCCGTACTTCGTCGGTCAGCAGACGCCGCCGTGGCCGCGCGCGACGAGCATCCAGAAGTGCATCCGCACGCCGGATATCGACGAGGTCGGCAAGACCACTCGGCACGGCACTTTCTTCCAGATGAACGGCAACTTCAGCTTCGGCGACTATTTCAAGGACGGCGCGATCCGCCTCGCCTGGGAGCTGTCGACGAACTCGATCGCCGACGGGGGCTTCGGCCTGGACGCCGAGCGCATCTGGCCGACCGTCTACCTCGACGACGACGAGGCGTTCGACATCTGGCACAGGGTGATCGGCGTTCCGGTCGAGCGGATCGTGCGTCGCGGCAAGGAGGACAACACCTGGGACATGGGTATCCCGGGCCCGGCGGGTACCTGCAGCGAGCTGTTCTACGACCGGGGCCCGGACTACGGGCACGACGGCGGTCCGGCGGTCGACGAGGACCGTTACCTGGAGTTCTGGAACCTCGTGTTCATGCAGTTCGAGCGCGGTGCGGCCACCGGCCCGCACAAGGGCGACTACGAAATCCTCGGCGACCTGCCCCGTCCGAACATCGACACCGGCATGGGTATGGAGCGCATGGCCACGCTCATGCAGGGCGTCGACAACCTGTACGAGATCGACGAGACCCGGCCGGTGCTCGATCGCGCCGCCGAGCTGTCCGGCAAGACCTACGGCGCGCACTCCGGTCACGCGGCCACCGAATCGCACCCCGACGACGTGCGGCTGCGCGTCGTGGCCGACCACGTGCGCACCTCGCTGATGCTCATCGGCGACGGCGTCACCCCGGCCAACGAAGGACGCGGGTACGTGCTGCGACGCATCTTGCGCCGGGCCGTCCGCGCGATGCGATTGCTGGGCGTCCAGGAGCCCGTCCTGCCCGAACTGCTGCCGGTCTCGCGCGACTGCATGTCGGCGTCCTATCCCGAGCTCGCCACCGACTTCGTGCGCATCTCCACCTACGCCTACGCCGAGGAAGAAGCGTTCCTGCAGACGTTGCGGGCAGGCACGACGATCTTGGATCTTGCTGTCACCTCGGCCAAGGAATCAGGACACGGGCGGCTGTCCGGGTCCAGCGCCTTCCAGCTGCACGACACCTACGGCTTCCCGATCGACCTCACCCTCGAGATGGCGGCCGAGCAAGGGATCAGTGTCGACGAGCCCGGGTTCCGCCGTCTCATGGCCGAGCAACGGGTGCGGGCCAAGGCCGACGCACGGGCCAAGAAGACCGCGCACGCCGACCTGTCGCTCTACCGCTCCGCGCTCGACACCACCGCGCCGACGGACTTCACCGGCTACCTGGAGATCGCTCGCGAAGCCGTCGTCACGTCGGTCATCGGCGCCACCGGCCTGCTGCCGGCAGCGAGTGAGGATGACGACGTCGAAATCGTGCTGGACGCGACGCCGTTCTACGCCGAGGGCGGCGGCCAGCAGCCCGACTGGGGCCGCATCAGCGTCAACTCGAACGGGCGCGAGGCCGAACTCACCGTCGTCGACGTGCAACAGCCGGTGCCGGGCCTGATCGTCCATCGCGTCACCGTGCTGTCCGGCGAGGTGCGCCCGGGCGACCACGTCCTCGCCCAGGTCGATCCCAGCCGCCGCGCGTCGGTGTCGCGCAGCCATTCGGCCACGCACCTGCTGCACGCGGGTCTGCGCCGCTCGCTCGGGGACTCCGCGTCACAAGCCGGTTCGCTGAACGCGCCCGGGCGGTTGCGCTTCGATTTCAAGACGCCCGCGGCCGTGCCGGCGAGCGTGCTGACCGATCTCGAGGACGAGATCAACGAGGTGCTGCTGCGTGACCTCGAGGTCCGATGGTTCGTCACCGACCAGAGCGAGGCCAGGCGCATCGGCGCGATCGCGATGTTCGGCGAGAAGTACGGCGACCGGGTCCGCGTGGTCGAGATCGGCGACTACTCGCGCGAACTCTGCGGCGGCACGCACGTGCCGCGGAGCTCGGTCATCGGCATGATCAAGCTGCTCGGCGAGAGTTCCATCGGCTCCGGCGTGCGCCGCGTGGAGGCGCTTGTCGGTCTGGACGCGTTCCGGTTTCTCGCCCGGGAGCACGTGCTCGTCTCGCAGCTCGCGGGCGAGTTCAAGGCCCAACCGGACGAGCTGCCCGAGCGCATCAACGGGGTGCTGGACCGCCTCAAAGGCGCCGAACGCGAGCTCGACAAGTTGCGCTCCGCGGCGGTGCTCGCGAGCGCCGGCTCGCTGGCGCAGTCGGCCGAACAGGTCGGCGCGGTCCAGTTCCTCGCCGCCGAGGCCCCGGCCGGGGTCACCGGCAACGAGCTGCGCTCGCTCGCCACGGACGTCCGCGCCCGCCTGCGGCACGCCGACCCGGCGGTCGTCCTGCTGGCGTCGCCGGACACAAATGGCGGCGCCGCGTTCGTCGCGACGGTCAACGACGCTGGCCAGCAGGCCGGGATCAAGGCCGGTGACGTCGTCCGCGCGTTCACGCCCGTGCTCGGTGCCCGCGGCGGCGGCAAGGCCGACCTCGCGCAGGGTGCGGGCGGGGATGCCACCAAGCTGGCAGACGCGTTCGCGGCGGCGCGGGCGGCGGTCGCAGCGATCTCATGACCAGTGCCGACACGCCCGGCATCTGGATCGCCGTCGACGTCGGGACGGTTCGTGTCGGCGTCGCCCGCAGCGACCCGCGCGGCGTGCTCGCCCTGCCTGTGGTGACGCTCGCCCGAGACCCTCGCAGGAACCGCGACCTCGCCGACCTCGCCGAGCTCGTGAGCGAATACGAGGCGGTCGGCGTCGTCGTCGGGCTCCCGCGAACGCTGACCAACCAGGAAGGGAAGTCTGCGCAGATGGCCCGAAGTTACGGCGCCGCGCTGGCCGAGCGGATCACGCCCGTGCCGGTGGCCTACCTCGACGAACGTCTCACCACCGTATCCGCGCAGCGTAAGCTCGCCGACGGCGGCGTCCGGAGCCGAGCCGGCAGAGCTGTCATCGACCAGGTCGCGGCCGTCGAGTTGCTGCAACAATGGTTGGCGCTCGACCACGGGTGAGCCGCCGGCCCGCACCGGGATTAAGGCAGGCGAGCGAACCACGGCACGCGAATGAGCCGACGAACGGGAGCGAGGGACAGTGGGGCGACACGGACGTGAGTCGGTCGACTCCGACACGTACTCCGACACGTATTCCGATACCGACGACGGCAGCCTCGACACCCACGACAGCCTCTTCTTCGGCTCGTCCGACGACGAGCACGACGATCACGACCATCACCACAGTCGCGGCGCCCGTCCGCGGCCCGCCCCTGGCCCGAGCCGGCAGGACACCCGCTCGCGGGTCGAGCAGCACAACGACGATCACCGCAGGCGCCGGGTGTTCGGCATCGTCGCCGTCGCTCTCGCCGTCATGCTCGCTCTCACGGTCTGGTTGGTCGGCCTGCCGATCTATCACTACGTGTTCCCGACGGACTACGACGGCGCCGGCAGCGGCACCGTGGTCGTGACCGTCCGCGCGAACGATGGCAGCGGGCAGATCGGCCAGACGCTCGTGAAGTCGGGCGTTGTCGGCAGCGCGCGGGCGTTCACCGACGAGGCCTCGGGCAATTCGCGGGCCCAAAACATCCAGCCCGGGTCCTACAAGCTGCACAAACACATGTCGGCGGCGCGGGCGCTCGCCCTGCTATTGACTCCGTCGGCCCGGTTGAACTCCGACACAGTCGTCACCGAGGGCGCCACGATCGTCGACGTGGAGAGACGGCTGACAGCGCCCCCGTGCACGTCCGCGTCGACGACAGGAGCTGGCTGTGGACTGGGGTTGAGCCAGCGCGACGTGACCAAGGCGCTGACCGACGTCCAGGCGCTCGGGCTGCCGACCGACTACCTCGACAACGGCAAGCAGCCGGCGTCGGTCGAGGGTTTTCTCTACCCCGCTACGTACACCTTCGACGACCGGACGTCCGTCGCCGACGGCCTGCAGCAGATGATCGGCAAGTTCACCGACGAGGCCCGCTCGACGAAGTTCACCGCGCGGGCCAAGGCCCTCGGATTGACCCCGTATGACGCCCTGATCATCGCGTCCATCGCCCAAGGCGAGGCGAAATACGCCGCCGACATGCCCATGGTCGTCCGGGTCATCCTCAACCGTCTCAAGATCCATCGACCGCTCCAGGTCGATGCCACGAGCGCGTACGCCGCGAAGCTCAAGGGGCTCGATCCGAGCAAGGAGATCTACGCCGAGACCAAGGGCCCGTTCAACACGTATCGCAATGACGGCCTGCCGCCGACGCCGATCGGCAACCCCGGCATGGACGCGATGCAGGCGGCCATCAGCCCCGCGGCCGGTAACTACCTGTACTACGTGAACGGCGACGCTGCCGGGCATCTGTTCTTCACCAACAGCGAGGCGGCGTTCGCGAAGGCCGCGGCGACGTGCCGCCAGAACCACTGGGGTTGCGGCTAGTTGCCCGTCCTCGGCAGAGCGGCAGTTCTCGGCCGCCCGATCGCGCACTCGCTCTCCCCGGTCTTGCACCGTGCGGCGTACGACGCGCTCGGGCTCGCGTGGACCTACGACGCGATCGACTGCGGCGCGGACCAACTGGGCGCGGTCCTCGCCGCGCGGGCCGGCTGGGCCGGATTCTCCTGCACGATGCCGCTCAAGCACGCGGCCCTCGACATTGCAGCCTCCGTCCGTCCGCTAGCGGCGGCGGTCGGGTCCGCGAACACCCTGCTGCCCGGCCCGCGAGGCTGGCTCGCCGACAACACCGACGTCCCCGGCATCGTCGCCGCGTTGCGTGAACACGGCCGGGAGGCGGCGAGGACGGTGACCGTGCTCGGGGCCGGTGGGACGGCCCAAGCGGTGCTGGGGACGCTGCGCGAGCTCGGTGTTCCCGGGTGCACCGTGCTCGTACGCGATCTCGCCCGCACCGACGCGTTGCGTGACGCCGCCGACCGCCTCGGCGTCGAGGCGCAGGTGCGAACCATCGACGTCGGCGAGGCCGCCTTGCATGCGCAGTTGGTCGTGTCGACCCTGCCCGCCGGCGCGGCGGATCTCGTGGCGTCGCGGCGGTGGACGCCTGACCAAACAGTGCTTGACGTCGTCTACGCGGGCTGGCCGACTGCGCTCGCCCGAGCCGCAGCAGGTGGGGGAGCGAGCGTGATCAGCGGTGCGTTGTTGCTGCTGCACCAAGCCGCCGCACAGGTGGAGCTGATGACCGGCTCGCCCGCGCCGGTCGAGGCGATGCGGGCGGCGTTGCGCGCCGCCGTGCCCGACTGCGGAGTGTGAACCGCTCTCCCGGGGCGGACCGTGCGAAGCGCGGGTCACCCGGTCCGCCCGGTCGGCTCGAGCACAGGCGTTCATCTCGTCCTGCCACCCACGAGACGAACGTGTGATCGGTGTGAAGTATGCCCGACGGAGCGTCGGCGGCAGCTGCTGCAAGCGGGCGTCCTCGTCGCTCGCCGTTACGCTCGCAGGATGGCGGTGACTACGACGCGACGCGCGATCGTCCGCCTCGCGTCCGGGGCGGCGGCCGCCAGCACTCCGGACGACCTGGCCGTCGAAGCACCGCTCGTCCTCGGCCTGGACGGCGATGCGATTGCCACCCTGATGCGCACGCCCGGTCACGACCTGGAATTGACCGCCGGCTGGCTCGTCGTCGAGTCCGGCGTGCGCCGCGCCGACGATGTCGTGACGCTGCGCTCGTGCCGCGAGGACGACACCGATCGCGTCCACATCACCCTGCGATCCGGGGTGCGACGGCCGCGGGCGCGTGCCTTCGTGACGACTGCCGCATGCGGCGTCTGCAGCGCCGACGTCCTGGACCTCAGCCTGATCACGAACGGCATCCCGCACACCGACGACTGGGCGGTGTCGCGCGACGTGCTCGCGGCGCTGCCCGACTCGATGCGCAGGCACCAACGCGCCTTCGACCGCACCGGCGCTGTACATGCCGCGGCACTGGCCGCAGCCGACGGCACCCTCGGGGTCGTGCGTGAAGACGTGGGCCGGCACAACGCCGTGGACAAGGTCGTCGGCCACGCCCTGCTCGACGGCACCCTGCCGGCCCGCGACCGGCTGCTCGTCGTCAGCGGGCGGGTGTCGTTCGAGATCGTGCAGAAGGCGGTCGCCGCCGGCGCAGCCGGGATCGTGGCGGTGTCCGCGCCGTCCAGCCTTGCGGTCGACCTGGCGCGCAAGTACGGACTGCTGCTGGCCGGGATGGTGCGCAACGGCCGGCTCAACGTGTACGCGGGCGACGAACTCGTCGCCTGACCGGTCCACCTTCAGCGCACGAGCGCCTCCGCGCCGAGCTGAGCGGAGAGATCTCGAGCCAGGAACGTGGGACGAGCGATACGGCGCCCTGCGTCGCCAGGCAGCCTTCGACGGCTCCCTCGTCCTGGTCGGCGCAGAGCCCTGAGGCCGCCGTCGACCAATCACCGTGCGTGGGCTGCGCGAGTCAGGTGTGATCCGCCCTGCCGTCGGGGCCCTCCGCCCGGCGGCGCCGGCGTCACAAATCCAGGATGCGTCGCAGTCCTCGGTCGACCTCGCGCATGAGCGACTGTGGGGTGACACCGATCAGGTCGCTGAGATCGGCCTTGTTCAAAGTGACGAGGACCGTGACATTCACCACGGAGTCGCGAGGTAGTCCGGTCAAAGCCGCCGGAAGAAATGTGTTGCCCGGCATCGCGGCCAGCGCGGTATTCGAGGTCACGACTGCTGCCAGGACGGTCGCGAGCCGGCTGGCGTTGTAGGAACCGGCTTGAACCACCAGCACCGGGCGTCGTTTGGCTGGTCGGCTGCCAACCGCAGAACCGAGGTCAGCCCAGTACAGGGCTCCGCGCTCGATCATCACTCGTCGTCAGTATCAGCCAGGACCCGGTGGCTCTGCGCCACCGCGTCAGCGGTGGATTCATCAGGTGCGTCGAGCTGTTCCAGCGCGGAGTCGATCCGGCGGGTCATCGACTCCGCGTCGAGGTCATCGAGGTAGTGCCGGGCTGCGCGCGCGAAGAACTCCGATCGGCTCATGCCGAGGTCACGCGCGCGTTAAGAGGCCTGATCGAAGATGTCGTCGGGGACAGAGATCGCTGTCTTCACCGCTTCGAGTATAACCCGGTATAACACGCCAATGAACCGCCGCCGGACGATCTGTTCGAGCCCGCGGCTGGCCCGGATGTTCGACGCGGTCCGTGATGAGCGCGTCCGTCAGTGTTGCCGCGCCCGTGCCGCCGCCACGTCGTCCCAGGTGTCACAGTCGGCGCCCCAGCCACCGTCGTCACCCACCCTGACCACCGCGATGCCGCCGATCAGCGATCGCATTGCGGCCCCGGTCACGACCGGCAACGCGGCCAGCGCCGCGGCCAGCGTCGTCCGGCGCCAGGCTGCCGCCAGATGATTCACCCGGCCCGTGGCGTCGGCCAGCGCCGCAACTCCGGCCCCGGGCACGGCCGAGACCAGGTGCGGCACGCCCGGCGCCACCCACGGCAGGTCGGCGCCGAGAACGACGACGATGTCGGCCGTCGTTGCCGGGAGGCCGGCCGCAACGGCAGCGACGGGCCCACCGCCGGCGGGGTTCTCGCGGCACCAGGTGACCTCGCGGATCCCCGGGGCGAGCGTGCGGTGCGGGCCGACCACGACAACCTGTTCCGCATCGGCGACCGCGGCGACAACCCGTTCGAGCAGGGTGTTCACGCCGATCCGTTGGGACGGCTTGTCGATGCCACCCAGCCGGCGTGCCCGCCCACCGGCAAGCACGATCGCGTCGTAGGGCACCGTGCACCTCCCAGGCGGCGGGCAGTCAGCTGTTGATTCGCAGCAGCGCGTTGGCCAGGTGAGCCGCCAGCCTACGGCCGTGGACGACATCTTCGCTCGCGGCCGGCACTACGCTCACCCACCGTGTCGTCCGATCTCGCCGGTGCCCTGATCGGCGCCGGCGTCTGCGTCGCGGCGGCGCCCTATCTGGCCCGGCTCACCTTGTCCGTGCCGGACCGGGACGCCTCGCGGTGGTGGTTCGGACGGACCGCCTCGCCCCGGCGGACGTTCACGACGGTCGTCATCGGCGCAGTGCTCGGGGGGCTCGGTGGGGCCGCGGCCGGTCTGACCGTCCTGCTGCCCGCGTTCGTCCTGCTCGCCCTGATCGGCGCACCACTCGTGGTGATCGACTACGAACACCATCGGCTGCCCAACCGGCTCGTGCTGATCGCCGCTGTCGGCGGCGCCGTCCTCATCGCGGCAGCGGCGGCGCACCACGGTCATTGGTCCGCGCTGCTGCGAGCGGCCGAGGGCGGTGCCGCGGTCTACGCCGTGCTGTTCCTGCTCGTCCTGATCTCCCCGAAGTCCTTCGGTTTCGGTGACGTCAAGCTCGGCGGCATCCTCGGCGCCTACCTCGGCTGGTTCGGCTGGACGCACGTCTATTACGGGATCTTCGGCGGATTCGTGCTCGGGGCAGTCGTCTCGATCGCCCTGCTGGCCAGCCGGCGCGCGACAATGAAGACCGCCATCCCGTTCGGTCCGATGCTGCTGCTCGGTGCCCTGCTCGTGCTCGCCTTCGATCTGGTGCCGTCCGTTGGGCTGAGTGCTGGCTGACTCCTGCCCTACTGTCGAGGACGTGACCTCTGACGCCCGGCCCGGGCCCACCCTGTTCGTCCTCTTCGGCGCCACCGGCGACCTCGCCAAGCGGATGGTCCTGCCCGCCTTCTACACCCTCGCCAAGGAACGCCTGCTGCCCGCCGACTGGCTGCTCGTCGGCAACGGTCGCGGCGACGTCTCACACCTGGACTTCCGCCAGCACGTCCACGACGTCCTGACCGCGGCGGGCGAATCCTTGGACGACTGCACCTGGAACTCGTTCTGCGAGCGCGTGCGCTTCGCCGGCGGCGGGTTCGAGAAGAGCGATCCGGGCAGCCTGCTCGACGTCCTGGCCGAAGCCCGCGAAACGGTCGGCCCGGACGCTCAGCTCGTCCACTACCTGGCGGTGCCACCCGTCGCCTTCGCCGGCATCACCGAGGGCCTGGGCGAGCACGACCTCGCCAAGGGCAGCCGGGTCGTCTACGAGAAGCCGTTCGGCACGTCCGCCGCTGGCTTCCGCGAGCTGGACAAGATGGTCCACCAGGTCCTCGACGAGGATCAGGTCTACCGGATCGACCACTTCCTGGGTAAGGAGGCGACGCAGAACCTGCACGTCCTGCGCTTCGCCAACGGCTTGTTCGACGCGGTCTGGAGCAACCAGCACATCCGCGCGGTGCAGATCGACGTCCCCGAGAAGATCGGCATCACCGACCGATCGGTGTTCTACGACGCCACCGGCGCAGTGCTCGACATGCTAGTGACCCACCTGTTCCAGCTCGCCGCCGAGATCGCGATGGAACCGCCGGTCACCCTCTCGGCCGACAACCTGCAGGCCGCTCGCGAAGGCGTCATCGGCTGCTTCCGGCCGATCGACCCCGACGAGGTCGTGCTCGGCCAGTTCGACGGCTACCGCGACGTCGAGGGTGTCGCCAAGGACTCGACGACCGATACCTACGTGGCTGCGCGGCTCTGGATCGACAACGACCGCTGGCGCGGCGTCCCGTTCCTGCTGCGGACCGGCAAGCGGCTGGCGGTCAGCGAGCAGAAGATCAGCCTGATCCTGCGGGAGCCGACCGGCACGCTCGAGGGCGTGCCCAAGAACGGCAACGTGATCGGCTTCGATCTCACGGGCAGTGGCGCGATCGACCTGCGCCTGGTCACCAAACGCCCCGGCCCCGAACTCGATCTCGATCCGGCCGACGTCACCTTGCACCTCGACGCTCTGCCCGACGGCGACCCGCTACCGCCCTATGTGCGGCTGATCCACGACGTGCTGATGGGCGACCGGGCGCTTTTCACTCGGCCCGACGGCCTGGCTGCCGTCTGGGTTGCCGCCGGCCCGCTGCTCGACTCGCCGCCCGAGCCGCAGCCCTATGCCCAGGGGTCGTGGGGTCCGGTGGCGGCAAACGCGCTCGCCGAGCCCGACGGCTGGCTGCTCGGCCCCGCCGAGCGGTAACCGGGCCGCCAGGCTCTGACAGACTTGCGCGGTGCTGCGTTGGATCACGGCCGGCGAATCGCACGGCCCCGCCCTGGTGGCCGTGCTCGACGGCGTGCCGTCCGGAGTCGCCGTCACCACCGTCGACCTGAGCAGAGAGCTTGCCCGGCGCCGCCTGGGCTACGGGCGTGGTGCCCGGATGAAGTTCGAGCAGGACGAGGTCGAGCTCACCGGTGGGGTGCGGCACGGACGCACGATGGGCGGTCCGGTAGCCGTGCGCGTCGGCAATACCGAGTGGCCGAAGTGGGAGAGCGTCATGTCGGCCGATCCGG
>JBPCOE010000007.1:0-3763 GCA_051000605.1 Jatrophihabitans sp. | reverse complement strand
CGACGCACACAACAACAACCCCAAACCCTTCATCTGGACCGCGACCGCCGACGACATCCTCGCCAAAGTCGCCCGCGGCCGCGTCGCACTTCAAGCAGTCAACCAATGACGAGACACACCACTAGGTTCCTGCCGATCCGGAGAAGAGGTAACGGTGAGTGAGTTAGACCCAACGATGATTCGCATCGGCAAAGGAATCGAGCTGAACCAACGCGGCGAGCGCGGGGCTGCTCGCGAACTGCTCACCCAGGTGTGGGCCGACATCGGTGGCGAAGCCGGCGATCCGCTGCACCGCTGCGCACTGGCCCACTCGATGGCCGACGTACAAGACGACGTCGGCGACGAACTCACCTGGGACCTTCGGGCGTTAGCGGCCGCGGACCTGCTCACCGACGAGCGAGCCGCGCAGGCGGGGGTAACCAGCCCCGTCGCTGGTTTCTATCCCTCGCTGCATCTGAACCTTGGCAACTGCTACCACAAGCTCGGCGAGGAAGACGTTGCCCGCGAGCATCTCGAACGCGGACTGGCGGCTGTCGAGTTCCTCGGCGACGACGGATATAGCAGGACGATAAAGCGGGGCCTCACCCATCTCGCTGAACGGTTGCGATCGTCCTGACCGCAGAGGGATCCCAGGTGGGTCGAAGGAGGTTGACCTCGATCGGGACAGACCGGTGTCGGTGCGTCGATAGATGATGTCCGGCGTGGTGATGCAGGACGCCACGATCGACGGGCTGGTCAGCAATCTGGTGGTCAATGGGGTCGAGGTGGCGTCGTATGCCGAGGCAGAGCTAGACCAGCGGTATCCCGTGCGGTTGCTGATCCGCTCCGCCGACCCGACCGACCTGCGGCAAGCGCAGCAACAGTGGCAGGCCGACTGGGCGGCGACGGTAGCGCGGCTAGCTAGGCGAGATGCCCGAAGGTTCCGACCATCAGCGCGTCCGAGGTGAGTGGTCGGCGGTGCAAACCTTGCGACACAGCCCTCGACGAGGTGCTGGCGGTGCGTAACGAGCAGGCCGTCGAACTAGAACATTGGTTAGCAGAGGAGTGGGCGCACCATGGCTTCTGCGTGCGCGACCTCGGCCTACTTAAGCGATCACCGACCAGCTTGGAGCGCCGTCGACAGCTGCGTGCGAGCGTTCTGCAAGCGGATGGCTCACCGGCACTGGTTGCTCCCGGAAGACACACCTTTCAGCGGCATGGTCCGACGTGCCTCACACGGAGGAAAGGCCGAGCCTGGACTCGGTGGCGAGCCGGACCCTCGCCTGGCTGGGAGACTGCTACCCATGGCAACCGTTGGAGTTTTGGCGCACTTCGAGTTCAGGGCCGGGAACGAGGCCGCCGCCCGGCAGTTCTTCGAAAACGGAAAGCTCACCGTCGAGGATCAGCCTACGTCGACCCGGTGGTACGCCTTCAGGGTCGGACCGAACACCTACGGTGCCTTCGCCGTATTCGCCAGTGACGAGGACAGAGAGGCACTTCTGTCCGCGGGCGGCCCGAAGGCCTCGCAAGCCAATGCCGAGTTGTTCGAGGCTGCGCCGTCCTTCCAGAAGGTCGACATTCTTACTGCCCGCGAGGGCCATTGACCCCTCGCAAGGCCGCCGATCGCACCAGCAGCACGACCATCCCGGAAGAAGATGGCGCGCGGGAAACACCCGCAACCGTCCGAGCTGCATGTGCGCTGTCATCGGCAGATCCGGCCGAGTTCACCAGTGACCGCGACCGCAAGCTGATCGGCATACGGGCATCGTATTCTCGCCATCACCCGTCAGTCTTCTAGATCGAATGCCTCGTGGAACGCTCGCGTCAGTTCGTACTCCTGTTGTTCCAACAGTGCCCCGATAGGTCGCAACAACAGGTCCCGTGGGACGGTCGTGATGGAGTCCAGGTTGACAACCGAGTCGTGATCGAGCCCGTTGCGCTGCCCAACAATCACCTCGCTGCGCAGACCTCGAACCGTGCTGGTGATCGGTGCGACCGTGACGAGCTGACGCACGGACCTCACTTCCTCGCGGGTCAGCACGAGTACCGGGCGCGTCTTGTCGAGTCGTGCCAGCCAGATCGGGTGCATCAGTCGAGTTCTGACCACACCTGGCTGGCGTTGCGCGTGACCCACTCCGCGTATGCATCGGACTCCAGATCGGGATCGGTGCTCGCCGCGTAGATCTGCGCGTCCCGCGCTGCAGCGCGCCGCCGAATCTCCCGCTTGATCACGCGGTTGATCACCTTGGCGCGGCTCCCTTCGCCGGCTTTCGCCGCCTCGTCAATGAAGGCGGCCAAGTCGTCGTCGATTCGGATAGTCATCTGCACTGACATACCAAAAACGTACCACTACGGTATGACTTGAGCTTTGATCCGCAGGCTGGCGCCCCTACATCCCGCCAGTTTCCACAGGAGGATCGCGTGGCGGGCCGATAGCTGACCCCGCGCAAGCCGCGACTGAACAAGCCCTGCCCGACCGATCTGGCCTCGGAAGCCGCTGGTCCCGGCCTCCCGGCGTGCCGCGTTCAGTTGTTGTCGGGTCTACCCCGGTCGACTGAGTTGGCAGCATCGGCCGGGTCTCCGAGCAGCGAGCCATAGAACTTGCGAACAGCTTCACCGGTCGCACCGAAGAACCACCCGCACGAGTCCCATGACATGCCGTTCTCACGCAGCTTGGTGACAAGCACGATCCGACGCATGTGAAGTTGAGTTTCAACGCTCTTGATCTCCTTCGCCTCCCGATACAGCCCCTCAATAAGTGGCAGCGGCAGCGCATTCGTGATTCGGCTCGGGACCGCCTCCGGGTCAAGCAAGGTTTCGTCAGACATGGTCAACCTCCATCATCGGCAACAGATGCTGCCAACCATACCTGCCAACCTGTGTTGCTATCACCCGGAGCCGGGGCTCGTTGTTCAAACTCGACCGCTCCTGCCGCGCCAGTGAACCCAGTCGGACCTCAATCAAGCCGCCACACCGGACCCAGGGCCGACCTAGGGCAGGCCTAGTTCGAGTCGTCGCGGCCGCGCCGGTAGCGCTCGTAGATCACGCGCGAGCCGAATGTCCTGGTCTCGACCAGGTCTAGCCGAACGTCTTCGGTGACCGGCGGCAGGAAGGGTGTTCCGCCACCAAGGACGACCGGATTGCGGAACATGCGCAGCTCGTCGACGAGGCCGAGCTCGATCGCTGCCGCGGCCAGGCCGGCGCCGCCGATCGCGACGTCCTTGTCGGTCGCGTCGAGCGCCGCAGCGGCCGCCTCGGCCACCGACGCCTCGGCGAGCCGGGCGTTGCCCTGGACGCTGTCGAGCGAGCGGCTAAAGACGACCTTCGGGATAGCGCACCAGACGTCGGCGAACGCGGCCCCGAGCTCGTCGTCGCGCATCGACGGATCCGTCTCCCACGGCAGCATGGTCTCGTAAAGCCTGCGGCCGCACAGACAACCGCCGAGCTCGCGTGTCTGCGCGATGTGGAAACGAAACTGCTCCTCGTTAGGGACCGTCCACCCGAACGCGCCCGCGCGGTCGGCGATAAAGCCGTCCACCGAGACGCGCATCGAGCAGATCAGCATGGCTTCAAGCTCATCGCACCGGAGCGACGGACGATGATCGCGATGAAGTTCACCATTGAGCTTGACATCGGGCTCTCCGTGCTTCTGCAGGCTGCTCTGCCACAGCTACTGACCGATCGCGACACGAAAACTGATCGTCGTGGGCGGTCCAAATGATCGTACGGGCCATTGCCGACGCCGCACTGAGATTCCGGAAGCGGAACGTCGACGGACTTGCCG
>JBPCOE010000013.1:0-43557 GCA_051000605.1 Jatrophihabitans sp. | reverse complement strand
GAAGTGGGCCGACCTTGAGCGCGATCATGGTGAGCAGTCCGGAGATCAACAACAGGGTGCCTGCGGCCGACAGGTAGTTCAGCTTGAACGTGGTCGAGACTGCCGTGCCTGCGCTGTTGGTGATGTGCAGGCCGGGCCACTTGGCGATGTGCGTAACCGACTCGATGCCGGTGCCCTTCTCGCCCGGCTTTTTCGGGGCCGTACCGGCGATCGCCGACACGCGTGTCGCGATGATGAAGACCAGGACGATGATCAGATACGGCGCATACGCCCGCAGTACCTCGACGGGGCGGTCCCGCACGTCCGCGACTGCAGTTTGCATTCCCGCCGCAGCTGGATGCGCGTCTCGCTCGGTCTTCGGGACGTCCGCCCGCCTCGAGGTTGCTCGCGCGCCGGTCCGTACCTCGTCGTCTGCCGCCTCGGTGTAGTTCTCCTTCGGGTGCCAGACCCGGGTGAAGGCGAGCACCGCGAGCGCCGAGGCGAGTGAGGCGATGATGTCGGTGAGCGGGATCGACCAGAAGTTGGACGCGAGGTACTGGAAGAGGCCGAACGTCACGCCGCACAGCAGCGCCGGCGGCCACACCTGGCGAATCCCGCGCTTGCCGTCGACGATGAACACCAACGCCAAGGGGACGAAGACGGACAGCACCGGCGTCTGGCGTCCGACCATCGCGCCCAGATCATTCAGTGGAAGTTTGGTGACCGTCGCGAGCGTTGTGATCGGGACAGCGAGTGCTCCGAACGCCACGGGTGCAGTGTTCGCAACCAGGGCAACCGTCGCGGCCTTGAGCGGCTTGAAGCCCAGCGCGATGAGCATGACCGAGCTGATGGCCACGGGCGTCCCAAAACCGGCGAGGGCCTCCATGAGGGCACCGAAGCAGAAAGCGATGATGATGGCCTGGATGCGCTGATCGTCGCTGATCGAGGCGAACGACCGCCGCAGCACATCGAAATGGCCGGTCTGGACGCTGAGGTTGTAGATCCAGATCGCGTTGACGACGATCCACATGATCGGGAAGAACCCGAATGCTGCACCCAGCAGGCCGCTGTTCAACGCATCGCCGACCGGCATGGAGTAGACGGTCACTGCCACGATGAGGGCGACGGCGAGCGCGATGACCGACGCCAACCAAGCTCGCACCCGCAGCACGCCGAGCAGTACGAACAACACAACCAGGGGAAGCGCGGCGAAGAGCGAGGAGAGCCCGAGCGAGTGGCCGATCGGGTCAGGAACTTGCTGGTAGTCGGCGAGCATGATCAGGCTCCCTCGCTCGGTGCGCCGTCGGACCGCGCGCACGGTGTGCCCAATCGTGGCTATGCGAGCACACCATGACAAGTCGAGCCGGCCGACTCCCCAGAGCGTCGACCGTCGACCGTCGAGCGGGAGCGCCATCGCCCTGAACGCCGTCCATCGGTCCGACCCGCGCCCTTGCGCGAACGGCGCACCGGCGACAACAGCGCAGAAGGCGTCCGGTCGGGGTAAGAGTGGAGGCATGCTCATCACGCGGCAAGCGCTGGACAGTCTGGTCGACGCCCTGCCCGCCGGGGTCGTCCTGACCGATGTGGACGGTCTGGACAAATACCGCTGGGATCGCGCCCTCGACCCGGCGGCCGAGCGTCCCCTGGCGGCGGTACGCGCCGAATGCACTGAGCACGTTCAGGTGGCCCTGCGCTGGGCAAGCGAGCACAACGTTGTGGTCGTCCCGCGCGGGGCCGGCACCGGACTTTCCGGAGGCGCCAGCGGCCAGGCCGGGGGCATCGTCGTGTCGACCGAACGCATGCGGGCCATCGAGATCGATCCCCTCACCCGGATGGCGGTTGTCCAGCCCGGGTTGTTCAACGCCGAGGTCAAGGCCGCCGCCGCCGAGGTCGGCCTCTGGTACCCACCGGACCCGTCGTCATTCGAAATTTGCTCCATCGGTGGCAATGTCGCGACCAACGCCGGCGGCCTGTGCTGCGTGAAGTACGGGGTCACCACCGACTACGTCCTTGGCCTTCAGGTTGTCCTTGCCGACGGCCGCGCCGTCCGCTTCGGCGGCCCGCGGCTCAAGGACGTCGCCGGGCTGTCGCTGCACAAGCTCTTCGTGGGCAGCGAGGGCACGCTCGGCGTCATCACCGAGGTGACATTGCGTCTGATGCCGGCCGCGCCACGCGCCCACACCTTCGCCACCTGGTTTGCCACCACCGAGAACGCGACGGCCGCGATCCTCGACATCACCAGCCAGATCCGGCCCTCGATGCTGGAGTACATGGACCGCGCGTCCATCAACGCCGTCGAGGACGAGTTCCACATGGGCCTGGACCGGTCGGCCGCCGCGCTGCTGGTGGCCCGCTCCGACGCCGGCGACGCCGATGGCCGCGAGATCCGCATCATCACGGAGGCCTGCGAACGCCACCACGCGACCGAAATCTTCTCGACGTCCGACGAGGCCGAGGGCGAGCTGTTCGTGGCCGCCAGGCGCAGCGCCATCCCGGCCGTCGAGAAGCACGGCCGGCTGCTGCTCGAGGACGTCGGCGTCCCGCTGCCACGGTTGCCCGAGCTGGTCTCCGGGATCGAGCGCATCGCCGCCGAGCGCGAGCTCACCATCGCGCTCATCGCCCACGCCGGCGACGGCAACACCCATCCGCTGATCGTGTTCGACCCCGCCGACCCGGCGATGGAGGCCCGCGCACAGACTGCGTTCGGCGAGATCATGGACCTCGCGATCCTGCTCGGTGGCACCATCACCGGCGAACACGGCGTCGGACGGATAAAGGCACCGTGGCTCGAGAAGCAGGTCGGCGCGGACGTCCTCGACATCATCCGCCTCATCAAGGCGGCTCTGGACCCGCAAGGAATTCTCAACCCGGGGGCGATCATCTGATGACCAGCGCAGCGCAGTATGTGGACCGGGCCGGATTGCGAGTGGACGCGCGCCTCGCCGCCTTCGTCGAGCACGAGGCCGTGCCCGCGGCGGGGCTGCCGGCGGACGTGTTCTGGGGTGCGTTGGCACGTGTGGTCGCCGAGCTGGCCCCGCGCAACCGGGAGTTGCTGACGGAGCGCACCCGCCTGCAGGACGCGATCGACGGTTGGCACCGCGGCCGGTCCGGGCAACCGCTCGACGCCGAGGCCTACCGCGGATTTCTCAACGAGATCGGGTACCTCGTCCCCGAGGGGCCATCGTTCGCCGTCACCACGGCCGGCGTCGACCCCGAGCTCGCGTCCGCCGCAGGCCCCCAGCTCGTCGTGCCGGCCGCCAACGCCCGGTACGCGCTGAACGCCGCGAACGCGCGGTGGGGCTCGCTCTACGACGCGCTGTACGGCACCGACGCAATGGGCAGCCCGCCCCCGCCGGGGCCCTACGACACCGCCCGGGGTGCGCAGGTCGTGGCTTGGGTCCGCGCCTTCCTCGACCGTGTCGTGCCGCTGGCGCAGGGTTCGCACGCCGACGCAACCGGCTATGCGGTGGCCGACGGTCGGCTCGTCGTCGCGCTGGCCGACCGCGGTCGCGTCGAGCTCGCCGAACCCCACGCATTGGTGGGTCACCGGGGTGACAGCGCGGCGCCGAGCAGCGTCTTGCTGACCCACCACGGTCTGGGCGTCGAGATCGTCATCGACGCCACGACCCAGGTGGGGCAGGCCGATCCAGCAGGCGTGGCCGATGTGGTCCTCGAGGCGGCGATCACGACCATCGTCGACTTCGAAGACTCCGTGGCCGCAGTCGACGCCGCCGACAAGGTTGCCTGCTACCGCAACTGGTTGGGGCTGCTCTCCGGCGAACTCACTGAGCAGGTAGACAAGGGCGACCGCACCTTCACCCGCAGGTTGGCCGAACCGCGGGCCGTCACGGCACCGGACGGCTCGACGGTCGAGGTGCGTCCGCTCGCCGTCCTACTCGCTCGCAACGTCGGCCACCTCATGACGACGCCGGCCGTCCTGGACGTCGATGGTGCGGAGATCCCGGAGGGACTGCTCGACGCCGTGTTCACGGTGTTCACCGCACTCGTCGACGTCGGCCCGCACGGCCGGTTCACGAACTCGCCCGCCGGCTCGGTGTACATAGTCAAGCCCAAAATGCACGGCCCGGACGAGGTTGCTTTCGCCGTCGACACGCTGAGCCTCATTGAGGACGCCTTCAGTCTGCCGCGGGACACGGTCAAGATCGGGATCATGGACGAGGAGCGGCGCACCACGCTGAACCTCACCGAGTGCATCAGGTCCGCCAGCTCGCGGGTGGCGTTCATCAACACAGGGTTCCTCGACCGCACCGGCGACGAGATCCACACGTCCATGCTCGCCGGACCGATGGTGCGCAAGGGCGACATGAAGGCGCAGCCCTGGATCACGGCCTACGAGAACCGCAACGTCGACGTCGGCCTCGCCTGTGGTTTGCGCGGACGCGCGCAAATCGGCAAGGGCATGTGGGCCGCACCCGAGCGGATGCATCAAATGCTCGCCGAGAAGGCCGGGCACCCGAGTGCGGGAGCATCGTGCGCCTGGGTTCCCTCGCCCACGGCGGCCACCCTGCACGCGACGCATTATCACGATGTGGACGTCGCCGAGCGGCAGCGCGAGATCGAAGCGCGCGGGCCCAGGCCTGCGCTCGCCGACCTGACGACCATTCCGATCGACCCAACCCGTCCGTGGACGTCCGACGAGCTGGACGCCGAGATCGAGAACAACGCGCAGGGCATCCTGGGCTACGTCGTGCGCTGGATCGACCAGGGCGTGGGTTGTTCCAAGGTGCCCGACATCCACGGCGTGGACCTGATGGAGGACCGCGCGACCTGTCGCATCTCGTCACAGCACATTGCGAACTGGCTGCAGCACGGGGTCGTCGACCTCGAACGCGTGGACGCGGCCCTGCGCGCGATGGCTGCCAAGGTCGATGAGCAGAACGTCGGCGATCCCGGCTACACGGCCATGGCGCCAGCCTTTGACGGCGACGCGTTCCGCGCGGCACGTGACCTGATCGTGCTGGGCACGGCCCAACCGGCCGGCTACACCGAACCGTTGCTGCACGCCCACCGCCTACGAGTCAAGGAACAGGAATCCCGCTGATGCCCCGGACCTCTCTTACGCTCGAAGTGGCCCGCCAGGTCATCGCCGCCGCTCGTGGCCACGGCCGCGAGCACGGTTTCAACCCGCTGTCCGTCGTCGTCCTGGACGCCGGCGGCCACGTGACCGCGTTCGAGCGTGAGGACGGCGGGTCCAACATGCGATTCCAAATCGCCTTCGGCAAGGCCCACGGGGCGCTGGCCCTGGGCCTAGGGTCGCGCGCCCTGATGGCGCGCGCGGAGCAGCAGCCGTACTTCATCGCAGCGGCAACGTCCGCGATCGGAGGTGCGCTTGTCCCCGTGCCCGGCGGGGTGCTCGTACAGGATGAGGACGGCGCCACGATCGGCGCCGTGGGTGTCAGCGGCGACAGTTCGGACAACGACGAGGCCGCCGCGGTTGCCGGCATCAACGCCGTCGGGCTGGTGCCCTCGACCGGCTAAACGTTGCGACCCATCGCAAAGGCGCGACCGGCAAGTCGCGAGAATGTGTTGCTCGCCTGGCAGCCGGTCTACCATCCGGACGATTTCGGCGGCCACGGCCCTGAGCTCCCGCAGTGCGAGGCGCCTCGGCTTGGGCCATTCCTGCGTAGCTGGCGTGGTGGTCGGCGTTGATCTTGGGTGCAGACGTCGGTCGTAAGGGTCACCTGTGGTTGGGTGTCGATGATGGTGACCGGCCGGCCAGTGGCATGGGCGTGGCACCGCCGGCTACGCCACGCTGCAGCGCTCACCCACGCTCAGATCCGAAGGGCCGTCGAACGGCTCAACGCGGACGCCCTCAATGAACTGCGCCATTCGGTCGAAAGCGGCGCGTTCGGACACCCGCCTGCCTCGTCCGACGGTCGGCGTAGACCGACGGGTACGCGCGCGCTCATTGTGGCATGAGCGGTCGTTCTCGCTGGGTGGCCCTACCCATCAGTTCCGGACGCTTGCTGCATCAAGTAGTGGCGGAGGTAGGCCCCGCGAGCTGCACGTTGCGGGCCAATTATGGCTTGGTCTTCGGGGCCTTCTGAGGGTGAAACAGCTCACCGCGCTCGAGCATGTCGACGAACTTGTCGATGTTGCGTTGCCGAGCAGCGAGAGTCTTGACCGCGCCTAGGCGATAGACGAACGCGTATCTGTTCTGCGACGTCAGCGCCTCGAACTGAGCGCATGCCGCAGGGTTCTCGGCGATCGCTCGGGCGAAGTCATCGGGCACGGTGGCGGTCGCCGACCCGTCATAGGCGCGCTCCCATCGGCCATCGGCCTGCGCGGCCTCGACGGCTGCTCGGCCGGCGGGCAGCAACCGACCCTCGGCGTCCAGCCGTGCGATGTGACCAACGTTGCGGGCGGACCACGCACTGCGCTTCGTGCGCGGTGTGAACCGCTGGTAGTAGCTGCCCTTCGTCGCGTCGGTTGACCTGCCCGTCGATCCAGCCGACGCACAGCGCCTCATCCAAGGCCTGGTCGTACGTCAGCGTCGTTACCGTCCCGCTCTTCTTGTGCAGTACCAGACGCACGCCCGGCTCGTTTTCGTGATTCTCGACCAGCCACGCATGCCAGTTTGCGGCGTCCGGGACGAGCAGTTCGGGCAGTTCGATCACAGCCCCGACGCTAGCGGGTACCTCAGACCGCCAGCCCAATCGAGCCCAGCCGTCGTGCAGCTGGCGCTGCTGCACAGATAGGTGACAACTTGAGCTGACGCACCAGACGGACCTCAGGCCGGCCCGCCTCCGGCAGGTCACGCTGGCACGTAGCGATCGATCTGCGCTCCTCGCCGGCAAAGGGTCGGGTGCGCGATATATCGAGCTGGCTTCTCTGTGTCATGCTGGAGGCTGAATCCCTTATTCTATAAGGGTTTCGTGTTGACTGGTGTCGGCTCGTATCGGCCCGGGTCATCAAGTTCGATGGCAAATTGATGGCAAGGAAGTGGTGATCGTGGGCTTCACCCGCAGGCGGGTCGGGACGAACGGGCGCGCCACCTACTCCGCCGTCTACCGCGATGCCCGTTGCCGGGTTCGCCACGCCGGCACCTTCCCGACCCGGCGCCAGGCCGAGAAAGCGTGGCAGCGTGCCGAGGCGCTCATGGCCGCTGGGCGTCCGGGTGACCCGACATCGGGACGCGTCACCTTCGCCGACTACGTCGACGAGCAATGGTTCCCCAACCACGTGGTCGAGGCATCGACCCGGCAGGGCTACCGGTACTGCCTCGACCGGCACATCATCCCGTGGTTCGGGCCGATGAAGATGGCCGACATCCTGCCCACGCACGTGCGCGAGTGGGTCCGCGAACTGGACGCCGCCGGAATGACGCCGGCGAACATCCGCCAACAGAAGATCATCCTGTCGGCGGTCTTCACGACTGCGCTGAACGATTTCGTGATCGTGCTGCACCCGTGCAAGGGGGTGAAGACACCGACGGTGCCGGTGAAGGAGTACCGCATCCTCGACCCGGCGGAGTTCGAGAGGTTGCTCGTGGCGTTGCCGTCCGACACGGCTCGGCTGTTCGTCGAGACGGCGATCGGCTCCGGTCTGCGGTGGGGCGAGCTGATCGAGTTGCGTGGCGCTGACCTGCACGCCGTGTCCGGCATCGCCACGATCACGCGCGATGTCGTCGAACTGAGCCCGGCGTTCCATCCCGAAGGCGGGCGGTACCTGGTCGAGCCGTACCCGAAGAACAAGCGGTCGCGACGATTCAAGCTTGACGCCGATCTCGTCGCGATGCTGCTCGCGCACATGGCGCGGTTCCGGCTGCAACCCGACGACCTGATCTTCCGGTTCGACACCTTCACGTCGGTCGCCTTGCCAGTTCGGCGCCTGCAGTCGGTGGAGGGCCTCGGCCGCACCGAGCCGAACGTCGCCGGTCGCACCTACCCGCACGGATCGCTATCGGCATACACGGCCGGCCGCTGTCGGTGCCCGCACTGCCGTGCCGCGTTCGCGGAGTACCGCGCCGCCCGCCGGGCGGCCGGCCAGGATTCTCCGCGCGGCGTCCGTGAGCGCGACACCGACGGACACCTGCCACGCGACTGGTTCCGCAACCACATCTGGCGGCCAGCATGTGACGCCGCCGGACTCGACCCCCGCCCGCGAATGCACGATCTGCGCCACTCGCACGCCTCCTGGCTGCTCGCTGGCGGCGCCGACCTCCAGGTGGTCAAGGAGCGGCTCGGGCACGGGAGCATCGCCACCACCGACAAGTACCTGCACACACTGCCGACCGCCGACGAGACCGCCCTCGCCGCGTTGCGGCGCATCCGCGGGACCTCGTAACGCGATCAGCCCGCGTGGCGGTTGGCCAGCGCGACGTAGTCCTCGACGAGACCGGGCAACGCCCGCAGGTGCACGATGACGCCGTCTCCGGCTGGGACGAGGTCGACGACCTGGCAGACGGCCGCGGCATCCGCCTCCCCTGCGACAACCAGCGCGCCGGGGACGATGCCCGCGGGCTCACGTGCCTCGTCGAGGAAGGTCCACAGGTAGCCGGTGTCGTCCTCGTCATTGAGGTCGGCTGTGATGTCGACTCGGTACACGACTGACCTCCGGACTCCTAGTCGTTCATACAACCTCGGTTCTATGAACGAGTATGTCGCTGGCGGCGCCTGACGACCCCCTCGGCGCGGCGCTGGTCGTGCGCAGGTGCGCGGAGCTCAACCTGCGCGATACTTGCATTGTGACGACGAAGGAACGGCTGCACCAGGTCGTTGACGCGATGCCGGACGAGCGAGCCGCCGACGCCCTCGCACTGCTCGAGTCCGTCGCCGGCCCTGGACCTGTCTCGACCGGTCGGAAGGTCATCCCATCGTCGCTCGGTTTCGGTGCCAGCGGGAGGACTGATGTATCGGCGCACGTCGACGAGGACCTCGCCGAGTCCTTCGGTCGCTGACGCGCGGTGTTCGTCGTGACACGAGCGTTCTCTACGCCGCGACGGATCGATCCGATCATCACCACACGCGATGCCGCGACTGGATTCTGGCAACTGACGAGCCGTTGTTGCTGCCGGGCACAGTGCTTGCCGAAACCTGCTACCTCATCGACCGCGGATTTGGCCCGGCCGCCGAAGCAGCATTCCTCGACGATGTCGGGGCTGGCCCAAGGTATCCGTACCAGCTGATCGACCTCGTCGATACGGACCTGCGCCGGATGGCACAGCTGTACGCCAGTACGCAGGCTCGGCGGCTCGGCGGCACAGACGCATCGATCATTGCGGTCTGTGAGAGGCTCGGTATCGACACAGTTGCGACCCTCAACCGGCGCGACTTCGACAACGTCCGCCCGCAGCACCGGGCGGCGCTCGTGATCGTGCCCGAATAGTCCAAGCGAGTCCGCTCGGCGGTTCGCGGTCGGCGTAACGGGTTATACGACTGAGTTGTATTGGCGGTTTAGATCGCGCGACGATGGAGGGCGCAAGGCAGCCCGATGAGACGATGACACCATGGTGGCGGCGCGACGGATCACTTCCAAGACGAAGATCTTCCAGCTCAAGATCCAGCTTGCCCGGATCAGCCCGCCGATCTGGCGCCGCGTCCTCGTGCCCGGCGAGGTCGACCTTGGCGAGCTGCACGCGATCATCCAGTCGGCGTTCGGCTGGACCGACTCGCACCTGCACGAGTTCGAGGTCGGTCTGGACCGCTACGGCACGCCGGATCCGGACTGGGGTCGCGACGACGTCGCCGACGAGTCGCGTGTCAAGCTGTTCCGGCTCGCCGGCGAGGGTGAGAAGTTCGAATACACATACGACTTCGGCGACGGCTGGGAGCACCAGGTCGCCGTGGAGAAGGTGACCGCTCCCGAAGCCGGTAGGCGTTACCCCGCCTGTACCGCCGGGCGTCGGGCCCGCCCGCCTGAGGATGTCGGCGGACCGTGGAGCTACCCGGACTTCTGCGAGGCGATCAAGAACCCGGAGCACCCCGAGCACGAGGAGCGCCTCGAATGGGTCGGCGGCAGCTTCGATCCGGATGCGTTCGACCTCGCCGCGACCGACGCCGCGCTCAAATACTTCGCCTGGACACCCCTGCGTTGAACTGTGCTGTCTGGCGGCGACGGGTCGACGACCTGCACACGCATCCCGACCGCCGACGAGACGGCCTCGCTGCGCTTCGCCGCATCCGCGGCACAAGCTGACTAAGCCTGCCGGCGTGTCAGCCAGCAGGGGTAGACGGACCGGCCGGATCGATGGGCAGGCGACCGACAGCCGGATAGGGCTGCGCGTGACGATCGGGCCCTGCCGGAGATCGTCCATAACGAGCGGGAGGTTGGCGAAGATCAGGTCGCCATGCGCGTCGGCGCGGAGTTCGGCGACGTGACGCAGCAACACAACCGTGGGACACGCAGACCTCGGCGACGTGCGTCGCTGCGTACCCGGAGTTGATCATTCGGTCGACCAGTCGCGGCGAGAGGTTGCCGTCCAGCAGGAAGGTCACGCCGGACGAGCGATCGGCACCTCGCGCTCGTTCACGATCGCGGTCGCATACTCGGGCGCTGCCAGTGCGTCAGCACGTTCCAGGTAAGGGTAGTCCGCGAGAACATCGTCGACCGAAGACCCGGCGGCGACCTGACCCAGCACCATGCCGGCCGCAATCCGCAGATCCCGGATGCACGGAACGCCGCCCATCTTGTTCGGGTCCACCGTGATGCGCTCGAAAGCCATCGCAGGACGGTACGGCTCGATTGCGGCAGCACCGGCGTCAGTTGCCTCCCTGACCAGTCGGATGCGCCTGGCAACGTCACCCCCTGACAACTCCACCCGTCACACATCATGCATTCAGGCGTGATATTCGTCGTGATGTAATCTTTCCGGCGACATGACCACGAAAGCGAACCGACAGCGGGAGGCGCTGAGACGTGCCCGGCAACGCGACCGGGCCCGCGATGCGGCGGAGTTTCCCGCGCCTGCAAAGGCTGCGTGCGATCGTGAACTTGCCGACGCGGCGACACCGGACGTGCGGCGCCGTCGACTGGCCGCCACCACTTGCGGATGGTGCGCTGGTCCGATCGAGGCCAAGAGCCGCGGACGCATCCCCAAGTGGTGCTCAGCGGCGTGCCGGCAACGAGCCTGGGAACAGAATCGCGCCGCCTCCTCCGGGCGGGCCGCAGTCCAGATCGTCGAGCGCCGCATCGAAGTCCCCGTCCCGGCCGCCGCCAGGCACGGCAACCCGACCCACGGCGAATGGCTACCGTTGCTCGCTGAACTCGCCCGGCAACTCGACACCGGCGCCGTCTACCCGCGCGACCTCAACGAGCTGATGCCCGCGATCGAGAATGTGCTCCACTCGCTACGCACTGCCACTGGCGGCCACAGCTGAACGCCACCGGCAGGGGTGACATCGGCAGTCTCTGGGGGTGATGCGGAGGAGGACAGCGTCACCCCCAGCCGTGACATTGTCCGACCACGCGACCAAATGTCCCTCCCGAGCCTGCGAACCACCGGCTGCGTCCAAACGCTTCGGACTCATGGGACTCGTTCGAGCTGGCCGTCTTCTACGAGCGAGTCGACATGTGCGCAGATCGCCGCGGGCTCGGACCCCCCTCGGACGAGCATCCCGCATTCGAGGTTTCGCGCCAACGCCCAGCCTGTCAGGTTGGCGCTGCCGACCAGGGCGACATGACGGTCGACGACGAGCACCTTCGCGTGCAGAGAAGCACCGGTTGCTGGCCGCTGCCCGGCGGGCCAGGCGAGTCGCCGCGCGGCAAGCCCGGCTAGCGGTACCGATGTACCCGTGTAGCGCGGGTTGTCGTCGTTGCGCTCGAGAAGGAGAGTTATGTGCACGCCTCGCCCGGCCGCAGCATGCAGGGCCGACGTCACGCGCTGCTCGTCGTGGACGGCGTAACCGATGAGCAGGATCTCGTGGCGAGCATCGTTGAGCATCGACGCAATCGCCTCTGATGTGAGCCGCCCCGTTGCCGTCCGGGATACTGGCCCCGTCCAGGCAACATCGATCGCGGTGGCCGTACCGAGGCGATGAACCGTGGTCGAGGCGCCCAGCAACGCGCCGGCGACAACGGCGTCATCAGCGCCGAACTCGATCGCATTGATGAGATCCGAGCACGCCGAGCGCATCACGTCGCTGCCGACGCTTGCTCGCAACTCTTTCAAATCCGTCACGCCTCGCCGCGTCGCTTGCGCTAGTCGTCGCACGTCGGCCAGAGGCAACCGAAGCGCAAGGTCTGTGACCAAGTCCAGATCGAAATCGGGGGTCACAGGAACGCCAAGCCGTCGCCCGTCAGATCGAGCAGCACGGTTCGGTCCAGCCATCGGTTGTTCGCCTCGCACGACGTCTCTGACGCGAACAGGCAGGCGTGGCATGCAGCGGCATGCAGCGTGTCGGACGGATCCTGCGGGACGTGCTCGGCGCACAGGGGATCGGACGAGCAACGCGCCGCGTCTTCGAGCGCGCGGTCGAGGATCGTCTTCAGGTAGCGCGCCTCGCCGAGGGCAACTAGCCCGCCGAGCGTTCCTTCGCTGTCGCTCGCTGCGGTGGACAACAGGATCCCCGTGGCCGGTTCCTGCGGCGTGCCGATGTACAGGCGCTCACGGATGCTGGATGGCGAGTAGCCGCATTCGAGGGCGACCTGGCGAATGAGCAGATGGCTTAGCGTGTGCAGTAAGAGGTATCGCGGCACCGGGAAAGACGGGTTGGGTCTTGTATCCCGGTTGTCCGCCCATCGGACGTACGACCTCCGCAGGGCATTGATTCGTGAGTGGTCCTCGACCCTTTCCGTCCACGCGCGGACCAGATCTTCTCGGAGCTGGAGGAAGACACCCTCCCCTCGCTGCTCGAATGCCGGGACCCACGTCGGGGTCGCGCGGCTGAGCGGCAGGCGGCGTAGCGGGTCGAGCTCGCGGCGCTCAGGCGCCGACAGCCGGGTGAATCCGACAAGCGCTTGGATCTCGCGCAGGCGATTGACAAGGACGACCTGGTCCAGCAGCTTGTCGTAGCCGGCTGGGCTCGGGGTGACGACGGCTCGGAAGTCGGCATCCTGTCTTTCGGTTGTAGGACGGGCGAGTAGTTGCCACTCTGCTTGGAGCAAGTCGCCGCTGGCCTGCTGCTGCCTCGGCCCGCCGTCCGCGCGCACCTTCTCGATCGTGGCCCATACCTCGTCGATTGGTACGTCACGCAGACCGCGGAGTGGGTCCATACCGTCGATGATGGTCTGAACGACCGTCGGGTTCGGTTGCTGCCCGAGCACGTCCCAGTGGGCGCTCACGAGGTCGCCAACCGACTCGCCGCGCGGGAGGTGGAGAGCGCTCGCGGTCACGCTGAACCAGATGTTGGATGCGCCGAGGACCATCAGCCGAAGAGGTTTTCCGCAGGCCTCGAAGCGCTGTAAGTGTGGATGTCGACCGCGACAGCGAGGGAGTGCAGCAGACCCGTCGCGACCCGCCGCCGATTGGAGGTTGCGCGAGGCCCCACACTCGTCGCACGTCACGGTGACCCGCGGACCGAGAGTGCTCGCGCTGTCGCGCATCTTAAGCCGTGGGCCGCCGCACGGCTCGGTGCGGCCGTGATGGACGAAGTCATTGTACGGAAAGTCGTCGAGATGCCCGGCATCGCAAACGACGAGAAACCGCGCGGGCAAGCAAGCGCGTTTGCGGGCATCGGCCGTCTGGACCTGCAGGCCGCACTGGCTGTGCACCCACTTCGCCAGATCCGGGCGCTTGCCGTACCGATGGACCAACTCGAACTGCCCCGGCGGATCCATCGGCCCGAGCCGGTGACAGCGTGGGCATCGAAGCCATCGTGGGAACGGGCTGACCGGCACGCCGGTGCGAGTCCACGGATCTTCGGTGTCTCGCGGATCCCACGGCGGTTTACGCAACGCCCGAATCTGGGGCCCGAGTACATGCCGGACGAGATCGAGCAGGCGCGGTTCTTCGATCGACTCGGCTCGCTCGAGCTGCCAGGCGTCGAGCCCACGAACGATCACGCTCATCGTCGGCAGGTCGACGACTGCGCCGACGCTCGCGGTTGTTATCAGATGGCTGGGTCGGGCGTTGCCGATCCGCGTGGGCTGGCCCTTGGTCGTCTGCCGCTGCGGTAGCTGCGCGGTCATCGCTAGCCCCCACCCTGAGGTGCGTCGTAGGTCCACCCGGGTGCGTCGTCGACGCTGTTGTCGCGTCGATCGATCTGCAGCAGCACCTCTGGTTCGACCTCGCGCAGACTGAGCGGTGCCGTCCACGGGTCCCAAGAGTGTTCATCAGGCTGTTTCAACAAGCCGACGACGTCGGGCGCCTGTCTGTATCCCAGGACGCCGGCTTGTAACGTCGCCCGGCGCTGCGTCCAGCTGTCCAGCCGCTTCTGGACGGCTTTACGCGCGAGTGCGCCACGGGCCGAGTCATGTGTCACGCGCTCAGCTCGCTTACCGAACAGCTCGACGAGGCGATCAGCCGCCGGACCTGTGAGCGGGACGGTTGCTGCGGCGACGTTGGGCAACGTGGAGCTATCTCGATGGCGAACCGCCGCGGCCAGCGCCGCGCTCATTCCCCGATCAAGTGCCCGGTCGCTGAATGGCGTCGTCGTCAGACCCTCGACCCGCATGCCGAATCTTGCGTGGCCATAGGCGAAACTCTCGAAATGCGCGAGGTCGCGCGGTCGCGCCCATTGGTAGATGGCCAGCACCAGGCCTGGTCGCGCAGTGTCACGTCCGACGCGGGAGGTCGCCTGGATGTACTCGGCGGTGCTCTTAGGTTGTCCGGTCACGACCATCAGCCCGAGCCGCTGCACGTCGACGCCGACTTGCAACATCGAGGTCGCGAGCAGCACGTCGATCGGCGGCACCCGTTGCGCTGTGCGCACAACACCCGTTCGACGATCCTGGCGTAGCTGGTCGAGATAGTCGCTGCTGTCGAGCTTCGCGTCGAACGGGCGCTCGAGTTCGGCCAGGGTCGACGCGATCCGGCTGCTCGGCATCCGCGCGGTCAGCTCCGACACCAGCGGCCGCCGCCGCCGGGTGCGAACCTTCTGGCTCGCGAGGCGTTCGGCGATGTCGTCCTCCACGAGGCGGCGCATCCCGGCTAGCTCCCGGGTGGAGCTGAAGTAGTCGACGAGCGTCAGGTAGGGGTCGGCGGCCTGGCCGTACCGGTCGAGCAGAGACTGGGCGTGCTCCATGATCGCGGCGACAACGCGGATCTCGATCGCCTTCAGCCGCTCGCCGGTCGCGCAGACGCCGCGATAGCGCCGACTCGGCGTCTCAGACGACGGAGGCCTGACCGTGGAGAAGAACGTCTCACCTGCGTCGAGGATCTGCGGCGGGAAGACCGTCAGCCCGCGCGCGAAGACCTCCTCGACCTGGTCACGGGCTCGGCGCACAGTCGCGGTCGACGCGACGAGCACCGGGCGGATCTGCCGCCCGTTGGCGGTGCGGCTGGCGAGGTCGTCGATCGTGGTCTCGTACAGCCCGACCATCGATCCGAGCGCGTCGGCGATCAGGTGCAGCTCATCCTGAATGATCAGATCGGGTGGGCGCAGCCGCATCGCCGCCTCCGGCTGGGTCGCCGGAAGCCGATCGGTACGCTGGTGGGCAGCCTTGCAGAAGCCGTCGAAATCAGGATTCTTCCAGCCGTGCCGCGCGCACCTCGCGTCGACGTGTCCGAACAGGGTGCTCGTTGCTGCGCGCCAGGGCAGCTGCGCGAACTTGTCGACGGTGCCGATCACCAGTGCGGGCGTCAACCGGTACAGCTCCTCGTCGACCGTGAGGACGGGGATGCCCTCGTCCGGAGAATGGCGCGGGCTGAACGGACAGTCGCCCTCAGGATCGCTGCAGAACAGCAACACCCGCCGACGCCGATCGTCGGTACGCAGATCGCGACCCGCGGACAACCGCTCGCCGCACCACGGGCAGGCGGCGAGTTGTAGCGGACCGCCGAGGGCGTCGAACTGGCCCTTCGCGTCCTCGATCTGGCGCTTCGCCTCGTCGAACGTGTTGGGAGTGACCTTGCTGCCGACCCAGAGACCTACCCGGAATGGGGTGTGGCCCCATCGTCCGTCACCGGAGGCAATTCGTTCGCGCCGCAGCCACTCGCATGCGCACACCAATGCCGCGGCGCGCTGGAACTGCTGTGCTGTGAGCAGCCGCAACGTGTATCGCATGAGCACGGCGACGCCGTCGCTCCCGTCGCGGGCTTCGGCGTCGGCCCCAACCACGCCCTGCAGTCGGCGGATCGCGAATGTATAGGCGGTCAGGCCGAGGTACGCCTCGGTCTTGCCGCCACCGGTGGGGAAGAACAGCAGTTGGGCCTCGCCGTCGTCGGAGCCGCGACGTGCGTCCGAGTGGCGCGGATCGGTGAGGCCGGGCAAGCAGAGCAGGACGAACGCGAGCTGGAAGGGTCGCCAGCTGCGCTGTTTCGGAATGTCGTGACGCCGGACGAGTTCGGCAACGGTGGCGGGATCGCCGGCTGCCCGGACCCGCGTCACCTCGGAACGCACGCGCTGCAGGGCCATCGCCTGGTTGGCGAAGCGGAATGCCTCGCGGGCGATCCCGTCCTCGCGCAGCAGGTCGATCGCGCGATCGAGCCGGTCGGCGACGGCGTGTGCCTGGCCGAGCGCGACCTCGCCGGCCGGTGCGTAGCGCGAGATCTCGGGGTCGTCCAGACGGTCCCGCTGGGTCGCGAGCCACGTGCGGTAAAACGTCGCCAGTGGGCGCAGACTCCGGACGAGGTCGTCACGGGCCAGTTCGGTACTGCCGAGGCGGGCCATGTCGAGCACCACGCCCGGCATGGTGGCCGGATCACCGGCGACGGTCAGTGGAACATCGGCCGCCGGGAAGGAGGTTGTGGTCAATCGCCACGCACGGGTCTCGCCCGAATGCACCTCGGCGTCGACGGCGCACTGCCGCCCGTGCGCGTACTCGCGCCGTTCGCGGTAGAGCATCGCGAGGTGCAGGCGCTCGTCGTCGGTCGGTGACGGGAGGGTGCCGAGGTCGGGATCGTTGTGCCCGACAAAGATGGCCTGCACACCGTCGAGTGCCGTCACGCGCAGCGAGGTCTGATAGGTGCGGGTCAGGTCGGCGCTGCCTGTTCCCGGCAGCTGGTCGTTGATCAGCGCCAGGTCGACGATGCGGCAGCCACCTCTGATCCGGACGGTCGACCTGACGACGACGCCCTCGTGGTCGGGGTCGACGACGATCGGGTCGTCGCCCGCGGTGAGATCCAGTTCGATCTCGCCACCGGCGGGCGTGCGCTTCCACACCGTGCGGGGCTTGCCCTGCTCGGTGACATGGACTTCGGACGCTGTCGGTGCGTAGTGACCCCATGTGGCGGTGAGCGTGATCCGTTCGACGTCGACCGGTACTCGGAAGGACAGGCCGAGCGCGGAGGCTGCCATCGTGCCCGATCGGGCGACCTGGGGCGCTTCCACATCCTCGTCGGGATCCTCGCTCGCGGCGGTGATCTCGCGGTCGACCAACTCAGGCTCGTCGAAGGGGTCGTCCTCGGCTGCCGGCCGGACAGGGCGGCTGCGTGGCACCAGGCGGCCGAGGAGGTAACGCTCCGCAGGGGGTACGCCCGGTGGCAGCTCCTCGGTCGGCCCGTCCCACGGCCCTAGCAGGTCACGCTCGAGCAGGTCCTCCAGCTCGGCACGCACGTCGTAGGAGGTGGCTGGCGATTCGGTCACGCCAGCGACCCTACGGCGACCTTCCGACGATTCACGAGCGGACGGATGAAACCACTTGCGTCTTGCCTGCCGCCTTTCGCCGGATCATGCCGAAGACAACTAGGCCGGTGCGCATGCCCCGCACGAGGACGTCGGTGGATCCTGGGGCTACGAAGACTTGTTGGCGGCGGTTGCTGACCCGACACACGAGGATTGCGGGCACTGGATGGGAGTGGTGCGGTGGCAAAGTTCGACGCCGCAGCATTCGACGCGGCCCGGACCAACCCCGCACTCGCGGCGTACGCCTGGGCGCCGCTTGCCTCGGCTCTGCTCGCTGAGACGGTTTCAGGGGACGAGGACGAGAGTCGCGGCGCCCTGAAGTTGCTTCGCGACGCGGCGGCTGGCTGCCTGGTCCGGCCAACCGGTGATCAATGCGTGCGCCCGTCCCCGGGTGGGTGTTGGCGAGTCGTCGTCCGGCTGCGGGTCTGGGACGATCTCGAGGCCGAGCCGGCGTGGGACGGAAGCAACGAACCCCGCAACCGCATCGGAGTCCTCGTTGCGGACCGCGCTCACCGGCAACCCCTGTTCTTCAAGCACACGCTGGCGGAAGACCGACAGACCGTCCGGATCACGATCCGGACGGTGCTTGAATACCGAACTGGACAAGCGTTCCTCGCCGGTGACGCGGTCGACAACAATTAGGTTCAGTTGGCGGGCACGGGGGAGTCGGCGAAGCAGGATCTCGTCGTCGCCGACGGCGTCGGAACTGGACGACGTTGCCGGGCTCATCCGACGTCGGTGAGCGGCAACGCGAGGCGCCGGAGACGATCGCGGACCTCGTCGTGGTTCGCCGCGCCGATGACCCCGTTTACCTGACTGTCAATCGTGATCTTGCCCTCTGCATCGGAGCCGAGGATGTGGGCCGTCCCGTCCGGGCCGAACTCGATCTCGAGGTCATGGGCAGCAACGAGCCACTCCAGCTGCACGCCTCCGGTGGCCAGCGGCACCACTTGCGGCGGGACCGTATCGATGTCAGTGATGGCGGCGAGGAACTCGACAGCTGCCAGGCATGCAGTGTCGGTAACCGGTTCGGCTCCATCGCCGTCCCAATCTGCAGGCAGATCGCGAAGGTAGTCGAGCGCTTCGACGGCGTACTCGAGAATTCGTCGCTTGCCGCGCGGCACGTCCCGCGAAAACGTCACGGACATTGGGGCACGCCGACCGGCGCCTCTGCGCGACTGGGTGAGCAGTCGCTCATCGTTGTCGCTCCGGGGCGCTGGAACCGAACGGTAGCTGGTGGCGAGACCCGGGAGGTCGAGTGTCGTCATCGCATCCTTTCCCACTGAGTGTGCATTTCGTCGGTGGTCGTGTCGGCGAAGGAGGTGACTATAGCTTCGTGGCCGCGATCGAGCGCCGAGATCGCATCCTCAAGAGCTGACGACGATGACGCTAGTGCCTCGCGGTAGGTCCAGGACAGCACCGCGCCGCCGAGTTGGGCCGAGTCGGCGGTCATCGAGAGGGTGGCCGGTCGGTCCCCGACCCGCCGATCCCACGACTGATTGAGCTGAATCGCATCGGGATCGCCCAGGCTGTCTGAGGCCGGCCATCCTCCCGCGAGGGCTCGGCGCAAGGCGGCTGCCGGCGTTCCCGCCTCATGCTCGAGCCGGTTCACGTAGACCACCTCGGCCGCTGAGCCACGGATCGACCCGAGTCCGCTACGAGCGAGGAAGTCGTTCGTGTCGCGCAGCGCTGCTTCGAAGGCTGGACGCAACTGCGCGTAGTGCGGGTAGGCGCTGTCCCGGCGCTGCCAGTTGAGCACTAGGCGGTCGCGCTGCACCTGGAGCAACTGATCCCGGTTCGGGCTGAGCCGCCACAATCGCAGCGCTGGCGCGCCCACGCTGACGAGGGCGCCGGCAAAGCCGCCGCGAGCACCCGGGACCGGGCTCGGCGGTAACGCGGGCAACTCTTCGAGATGCGGGTACCGGTCGGCCCAGCTGTCGGCAAGGCGGGTGAGCTGTGCGGCGCCCAGATTGGGGATCGGCTGGAACTCGATACCTAGGACGACCTCGATCACCGGCGGCCGGCGAAAGTCGGCTAGGTCGCGGGAGGCGGTCACAGGCACTCCCCGGCGTGGTGCTGCCAGCAGCGTGGGCACTGCGGGGGCTCGTATTGCTTGGTGGCTGCGCCGGGTGTCCCGCGCTGCGCGAGTGAGCGGCCGGAGTTCCGTGAGCAGAGTTGGCACTCCGGTCGCGACACCATCTCTTCCGGCGTCGCGCGGCGCATCTGGGTATCCGGGTTGATCGACCCGCAGCCACCCTCGAGATGACGGACGCCGCCATACTTGTCGACCTGCTTCTGAATCATCCAGAAGTAGCCGGTGTTCGGTGTGGCGGTCATGTCAGATCCTCCAGCTCGACGGCGTGGCGGCGGTGGTTCTCCTCCAGTAAACGGTCGAGGAGTTCGAAACGAGCCTGCGGGCCGACGGTCCACCGAGTCCCGATCTTGGTCGGGTGGTGGCCGATCTGCGGGTCGAGGTCGTCCCAACCGTAGGCGCGCAGCACCGCGTGGTCGATATCGGCGTGCAGCTCGCGCAAGGCCACGATTGCCGGGTCGCGGTCGGCCGGGCCGTGCACGTGGTTGTAGGTCGTCGTGAGTCCCCAGCCGCGAGACAGCATCAGCTCGCGTCGCTCGCCGTCGAGCCGCTCACCCAACTCGTGCAGCTCGGGCGTCGGTTCCGGCCGCGGCAGGGTCAGGAAAACATCGGTCAGTGAGTAACTGACGTCTCGCCGAGTTGTCGACGTGTAGCGAACCGCCCAGGCGCTGTGGATGGCAGAAGACATGAGCGCAAGGTCGGCGTTCGTGTTGAATGCAAAGATCACGCACTTGTGTCCGAATACCGGGCCGGTGGGAACGCGCACCGGCATGACGGTGCTGCTGAGGATCGGGGTCGCTAGTACCTGGTTTAGAGGCGCAACGGCCTCGTACAGGTCCCCTCTGATACGGCTGAACTTCCACCAGTTTTCACGCGTCCGCTGTTCGGCGACGCGAGCGCGCTGGGGTTCGACCAGACGTCGGACAATGTCGATGAGTTCGACGTAGCGTTCGGCTCGCTCCAACGGCCAGTCGCCAAAGTTGATGATCCAGCGCCCGGCAGAGCTGTCCGGACGTTGATTTAGATCGTCACCGATTACGTAGGGTGACAGCGCCTCTGCGTTGCGCGCGTCGCGATCAATCAGGTCACGTGCCTCTGCGGTGGATAACACAAAGCCGAGGCCCACGACGTTCGTTCCCTGGAAACCCATTTCGGCGTTTTCGCCCAGCCGGAACGGGCGTCCGGCGATGCGGCCGGCGGGCTCCAGATCGGGTCCGATCGATGGCACGTCCTCGCCATCGAGCCAGAGCCTCCCGTCGGCGTGGACCGGAGTTCGACTCGCCCACACTTCAATGACTTCAAGATTCGCACTCTTAGTCGGCCATCTATGGCTTGATCGGCCACGGCGCAGATACAGGCCATCTTGCACGGCCTGCAGCAGGCCGACCTCCAAAGTGTCGCCTTGCACCAACGTGTTGATCGCGATGTATCCCAGCTGGCCGCGAGTGGACAGCAACCGCTGGGCTCGGAGGACGAACCTGGCGGCCAGGTCGGCACTGCCCTTGACCCTGCGCCCGTCCCACCGCTGCAGCCACGCGAGGTAGTCCGGCCCGAGCGATCCGGACTGCTTCTGTCCACCCGAGAACGGCGGGTTGCCGACGATGGCGTCGAAGCCGAGGTGGTCGGCGTCGACGAAGACCTCGGGGAAGGCGAGCGGCCAGTGCAGCGGCACTCGCGGCACCGTCCCGGCCGGGCGACCGGCCTGCAGGTCGCGGTCAGCCTGCGCACGCAGCTCGGCCTGCGCATGGTCGGCGTCAGGAGGCTCGGCGACAACCGCGAAATGCAGCGCTCGGAACGCGTTCGTGGTGTCCTTCGCGCCGGCCTTCGCCACCCGAAGTCCGACGCCGGTGATCGCGTCGGCGGTGGTGTGCAACGACTCCGACAGTGTCTCCGCCTCGGTGAGTAGGGCACGTTTGCGCTCGACGTCGCGGATCGTGACGACAGGCTGGGCGGTGATCTGCCGTCGCCGATCGGCCGCCCCAGCCAGTCGCGCCCGCCAGTCGCTCCCGAAGTCCAGGAAACCTTCGGAGAGTTTGCGGCCGGCGGCCGGGTCGACGTGCAGCGTCTCCAGCTGGTCGATCGAAGCCAGGCCGAGCAGGCTGTCGCCGGCGACCAGCCGGTCGTCGAGGAAGCCGAACGGGCGCTCGCGGTCCATGGTGATCAGCCAGAGCGAGAGCTTGGCCATCTCGACGGCGAGCGGATTGATGTCCACGCCGTACAGGCAATGCTCGGCGACGCGGCGGCGAGCATCCAGCAGCACCTGCTCGACCTCGGCGTCACCCGGCGAGGTGCCACGCACCCGGCGTCGCTCGGCGAGCATCGCGTCTTGGCGTCCTTCGGCGACCCAGGCCTCGACCAGACGGTCGGCGAGGTAGCGGCAGGCGGCGACGAGGAACGCGCCGGAACCCATTGCGATGTCGGCGACGCGCAGCCGCTCGATCTCCGCTGACGGCCGGATTCGCCAGGTGTCGCGGCCCCGGGTCTCGAGCGGACCAGGCCGGTAGACGAGCGGCTCGAGCGCGTTGTCGACAACGTCTTCGGCCAGCGATCGGGGTGTGTAGTGCGTTCCGGTCGTCGTACGTCGGGTACCGGGCGCGACGTAGCGGCGGCCGGGCAGCGTGATCGCGGGTACGCCGCGCTCGTCGAAGCGCAACGCGGCTGCGGCCGGCAGGATCTGCTCGGCCACCTCGTCGTCGCCGCCGACGGCCCGCCGGATGGCGGCGAGGTCGTGCGCGTCGAGATGCTTGCGCAGTTCCTTCTCCACCCGGCTCGGCGTCCACCCGGTGCGCGACTTGAGCTGCCGGGCCAGCTCGGCCGTCGGATCCTCCAGCCAGGCCGTCACCTGGATCAGCGGCACCTCGCAGGCGTCCTCGCGCTTGCCCCGGGGCCACTTCGCCGGGCGCACAAAGCCGAGCACCACCTGGTCGGCAGTGCGCACCTCGAGCTCCAGCAGTCCCTCGTACACGTAACCGATCTGCTCCACGTCCAGTGCCCGGAAGGTGAGTCGCCGCCGCTCGCTGTCGATCTCGACGTACTGCACGGCCCGCAGCATCCGCAGCACGGTGCGGTCGTCGATCGCCGGTGGGCGCGACATCGGCGCGATGGCGCCAGAGCGGCCTTCGAGCCACGGGTACTTGTCCGGGTCGAACAGGTCACCGCCGTAGGCCGGCAGCCGGAGATCCTCGTGGGCGACGCCACGGTGCAACGCACGGGAAACGGCGAGCAATCGATGCCAGGCGCCGGTGCGATGATCGAGGGTCTGCTCGCCCGCGATCACGGCCTGCTGATCGAGCTGGTCGACGAGGCGGCTGACGCTGTATCCCGACAGGTACAGGTCGTCGTCGCTGGGCAGCAGGCGGCGTTCCTCGGCGAATAGCAGAAAGACGATGCGCATCATCACCGTGACGACGCCGTCGTACAGCTCGTCGTCGCCGACCTCGGCCAGCAAAGCTCCACCGGACTCGGCGTCGAGCCGGTCCAGGGTTTCGAGCAGCAATTCGACGGCGTCGCGGACCTGGTGGCCGAGAGTCTCGGTGACCTCCTCCTGCCGGTCCAGGCTCTCGGCCAGCAGTGCGGGCAGCGTGTCGGGCTCGGGGACGGCGAGGAATCGAGCGCGGGTCAGCAGCGCAACGAAGGCGCGCAGCGATTCGGGCTCCTCGCTCCAGAGCGTGGCGTCCCACACGGCGACGCCGGTGGTGCCGCCGACCGGTGCCCAGACGATCGCCCACCAGCGGCCGTCGGTGACGACGCCGATCGGGGTGTCCCTGGCCCGCAGCAGGTGGGCCAGGCGTTCGGCCGGGCTCGTGGTCCAGCCGTCGTCCGTCGTCCGGGCGAGAGGATGCCCGCCGTAGGGCGTGACGAGGCCGAGCAGGCGCCACGGGCCGCGCTCGGCTACCTTGCTGTCGGCCTCCTGATCATCGGCCTCGTCATCGTCGTCTTCCGGTTCGGCGCCCGGATCAGGCTCGGCATCGGCATAGAAGGCGAAATCGGCCGAGACGCTGACTCCGGGCTGGACCGGTTCGGCGAGCGCGGCCGGGATGTCATGGCCCTGGCGCAGATGGTCGCCCCAGTCCAGCGCGTCGCCCAGTATCCGATCGATCACGTCGCGGCGGCCGGCGCCGCCGTCTTCGAGCATGTCCGCGACGGCGGAGCGCAGTCCCGCTCGGACGTCGGCCGGGACCTCGGGCAGGGCGTCCGGGAACACTCGGTTGACGACCGGCAGCGTCAGGAAGGGCCCACTCGTCTGGACGAGCTCCAGCCAGGCGTGCCGGCGGCGCGCGGCCTCACCGGCCGAGTACGTCCGGCGGCGTCGCCTCACGACCCGCTCGTCTCGTCCGGCACACAGAGCGCGACAGCGAACGGGAACACGAGGTCGCGGACGTCGGAGTACCGCTGCCGGAGAGTGTCGAGCTCGGTCGCGCGGTCGTCGTCGAGGCGGTCGAGACGGTCCTGCCAGGACCGGCGGTCACGCTCGAACTGCTGCCGTTCGAAGGTGTCGAGATCGTCGAAGGACAGCTGCAAATAGGTGGGTTCGCGCAGCGCAGTCTGCAGAGTGGCACGGAGCTGGTCGAAGATCGCGTTCGTGCGGCCGACGTCGGCCTGCAGCCGGGCCTGCAGCGCGCGATTCAGGGTGTCCCGTTGACGACCGGCGCGGGCCTGAACGTCCTCGACGAGCCACGGCTCGAGTTGCGACCAACGATCGACAAGACGCTGGCGGGCGTCCGTCGGAGCGACGCGGCAGTGCTGCGGATCGAAGGCCGCCTCGACTGCCGCGCGCAGGTCGGCGTACCCGGCCTGCTCGAGGTCCATCCGCCGGCCCCGGCCGGACTCGGGCAGTTCTCGTCCGGCCAGGATGATTTCCTCGTGCAGCCGGGTGCCGTCCTGACCCACCACCACCAGCCGGGCGAAGACGGCGACCAGGGGGCCGCGGAGCGCAAGCTCGGCCGGTGGTGAGTAGCGGACGGCGGCGACCCGGCGCACGTCGGCGCGCCCGCCCCACACCGCGCTCCGGAGCAGACGCGTCGCCTGCGCCACCAGCGGGTGCCCGAGGTGAGCGAGCACAGTGTCGGGGTCAGCCAACGCAGCGTCAAAGGTCAATGGGCGTAGGGCGCCGGTGAGCGGGTCGGCGAGGTCCTCGACGGTGCGTTCCCAGCCCGCTCGCAACTGCGGTGGCGCGAACAGCCCGCGTGCCTGCTCGACCAACGGCGGCTGCATGGCAAGGGCCAGTGCGGTGGCGACGACCCGGCGAACGTTGGCCGGCGCCACGTGCATGGCGGCGACCGATGCGCGCAGCTGCGTCCGCATGCGCTGGGCTTGGGCGCGCAGATCCTGCTCGGCGCGGAGCACGCTCGTCGCGACCTTCGGGGTCACGTCGAGCGGATCGATGAGTACCGGGCGTCCGAGCATGCGGGCCTCGACCGCGTTCGCCAGGACCGGATTCACACTGCCGAGGTCGCGGCGTTCGGTGGCGATCTTGCGGGCGACCCGACTGAGGAACTCGAGGTCGGCGCGATAGGAACCAGGCTCTGCGGTGTCCCAACCGGCGCCGACGAAGTGAGCGACATCGACCTCGTGGCGCTGGCCGTACCGGTCGACCCGGCCAATGCGCTGCTCGAGCCGGTTCGGGTTGAACGGGATGTCGTAGTGGATCATCCGGTGGCAGTGGTCCTGTAGGTCGATGCCCTCGCTGGCGGTGTCGGTCGCGAGCAGGATGCGCAGTCGGTCGCGGTCGGGCGGCGCCTGAAAGGCGGCCTTGAGGTGTTCGCGCTTGGCTTCGTCCATGCCGCCGTGCAGCAGGCCGAGCCGGTCGGCGAATCCGCGGGCGGTGAGGATCCCGGCCAGCCAGAGCTGGGTGTGCCGGTACTCGGTGAACACGATGACTCGGTCGTCTGGGCCGAGCGATTCCAGTTCAGCCACGAGCGTCTTGGCCTTGGTGTCGGCGGCTTCGGCGTGCCGTGCAGCCCAGGCGGTGAGCTGGGCGAGCAGCTTGCACTCGTCGTCGTCCGGAGCGTCCAGCAGGCCAGCTGCCCGCTCGAACAATTCGAGCTGCGCGTCGTCGTCCGGTTCGAGTTCGCCGTCCGCGTAGTCCCAGGCCATCGCCTCTTCCAGCCACGACGGCACCTCCTCGGCGGTCGCGGACCGGCCCTTGTCGACCGTGCTTCGGTGCGCGGCCAGGGTGTGCGCGAACGCGGCGGGCGAGGAGAAGAGCCTCTTCTTCAGCAGCAAGGTGATCAGGTCGCCGGCCTTGACGGCCGCCGCCCCGGTGACACGGCGGCGCGCCTGAACGTACCGCTCGAGCAGTTCGTGCCCCTCGACCTCGGCGTCGGTGTACTCGATCTCGATGGCGCGCGCCGCGCGGCCGGGGAACTTGGGCGACCCGTCCAGATTGACGATGGCGTCCTTGAGGCGGCGCACCATGACCTGTTGCACAAGCGCCGGATCAGGGTCGACACCGCGGGCGAAGCGTTGCGGATCGAGCATCTCGAGCAACGCCTGCCACGACTCGCTATAGCCGTTGTGCGGTGTCGCCGACAAGAACAGGCGGTGCTGGCTGTGCTCGCCAACTCGGCGCACGGCGCGCGTTTGCAGGCTGTCGAGGGCCGTGCGGCGGCCGCTGCTTGGCGCGGCCGGCGCACAGTGATGGGCCTCGTCGACGACCAGCACATCGAAGAAGCCGGGGTTCTGAGTTTGCGCGGTGAGCACCTCGTCGAGCAGACGCTGGACGCGCGGGGTGCGCAGCCAGGGCAGGCTCACGATGGTGCGCGGAAACACCTGGAACGGGTTGGCCTCGAGACCATGACTGCGTCGCAGCGCCTTGAGTGCGCCAGCGTCCAGGACGGTGAAGTCGAGACCGAAGCGCCCGGCCATCTCGTCTCGCCACTTGCCGGTGAGCGGGGCCGGGCACACGACGAGAATGCGTCGGGCCCGGTGACGCAGCAGCATCTCCTGCATGACGAGGCCCGCTTCGATGGTCTTGCCGAGCCCGACGTCATCGGCGATGAGCAGGTTCACCCGCGGCATCGCCAGAGCCTTGGCGACCGGCTCGAGTTGGTACTCCTCGATCGCGATACCGGCCCGGAACGGTGCTTGGAGGGTGCGGTCGTCCGCGCTCGCGACGGTGCCCCAGCGCACCGCATCGAGGAACGCACCAAGTGTCTGCGGGTCGTCCCAGCGCCCGGCCGTGACGTCCGGAAGTTGCGTCTCGGGCAACACCTCGCGGCCGGGCTCGATCTCCCACACGACGGTGAGGTCGTCGCCGAGGTCGTCGTCGCTGACGCTGGCGAGCGTGACGAGTGTGCGTCCGGGGGGCTGGCTGGCGGCGAGTTCGTCGAGCGGCTGGCGACTGTCGCGTCGGCTCGACACCACCCACTGCTGGCCGCGGACGCGCACCAGTTCGCCGACATCGGGCGCGTCGTCGACCGCGGTCACTGGACCCCTGCTCGTCTGCGCACCTGATCACCGTAGAGAAGCCTGACGGCAATGCAACCGGCCCGTGCAGTTCGTGGCGCCGTGGTTTCGCCGCCTACAGCACGAGACGGTTGTCCACAGGCATTGAGTAATGCAATGGGGTGTTCTCGATTGGTTACCGGTTGCGTTGCTGCGAAACGTGAGAGCCGCCGACGACGACGGTGCGGGCAGGCGGACGGGGCGTTCGACAGGGACGCACGCGACTTAGGCGGACAGCGCGCCAGGCTGGTCGGCGCTGTATCGCTCGCGGCTGTCCATGGCGTGCTCCCTTGCTGTCGGTGTGCACGGCAATCGTGGATCGGGGTACGGACAGTGCCGTGATCGCCGACGAGGGAAGTGTCGAGTTCGTCACCGACCGACGAGCCGGCGACCGAACTGCCGCAGGGGCTTTGGAGCCCGACCGCCGACTCCTGAGCTGAGCCCGAGACGCTGGCGGCGCGCTGCGACTGCTGTCTTCTGTCGGTGTTGTAGCCGATCATGGGCTCGTGGCGAAGAGAGACCAGAGTCTGCTGACGCAAATCGAGACCGACCTGCTGTCGGGCGTGTCGCTGTCGTCTGTGCTGCGCAAGGTGATCGTGCTCGGCGGGCGTGCCGACTCCAACGAGCTGCGTGACTGGGCCTCGCGCGAGCTCAACGGCTACGCCGGCGTCGACGTCCCGATTCCTCCCTACCGGCGTTTTGGCGCGCAGATCTGCATCGACGTTGCGACCGTCGGCGGCCACATGACCGGCCGGCCTATCGGCGTCAGCATGCTGCCGGATTTTGTCCGCGAGAAGATTGACGAGACGGTCACAGTGCCGAACTCAATAGCCGAAATCGAGTCGCTGATCGCCGGCAGCGATGACAGCAAGCCGATCCGGATGCCGCTACCGATGGCTCAGGACATCGCCCAGTACATGGACCACGAAATCGGTGAGCCGTACCAGCAGATCACCGCCCTGTACTGGGCGGTGTCACGCCCTGCGCTCGCCGGAGTGCTGGATCGAATCCGTACCAAGCTCGCGGAGCTGGTCGGTGAGCTGATTGCGACAATGCCCGACAGCCAGGACGCGCCGACTCCGGAGCAGGCAGCGGCCGCGGTGAACCTCATGGTCACCGGCAACCGCGCAAAGGTGTCGGTCGCCAACGCGCAAGCGACCGGGGGCGGCATCGCCACCTCAACCCAAACCACACCTCCGGAGAGCACGGACCCGAGCTGGTGGACGCTCGGGCACAAGATCGGCGCGTTCGTTGTCGGCGCCTGCGTCATCGCCGGCACGGTCATCGCCTTGCTCGCTTACGTCAAGTAACGCGGCCGCAAGACCAACTGGCGGCAAGCCGGACAGGGGCGCGGACCTGATTCCGCGGTGCGTCCGCCGGTGCCGCCGCTCCTGGACGTGCCAATCGACCGTGAGCTGGTCGAGCTGTGGCAGCGCCTAGGTGGGCAGGTTCCGAACCCGGTCTGAGCGAACCGCTCCGGCGCTGAACTCGGTGCGCGGTAGCTACACGGGCGGGCTCGACGATCCGGCCAGGAAGATGACCGTCAGCCGGCCCTGATCGTCGGGATCCTCCGGCTCAAGAGTCGGCAACTCAGCCAGTACCGCACCGATCTCCGAGGCGTCAACGCCGAAGGACTCCAGCGAGAGCGAGCCGTCGGCCACTCCGGCGAGAAAGTGGCATAGTCGGTCGGCGCCCGGCACAGCGAGCATGCTCGCATCTGCGACGTTGATGCTGCTCGGCGAGCCTTGGGTGCGCAGGTGGATGTCCAGGTCGACCGCGGAGATCAGCCAGCACCAGTGCGCGAACCACGGCTGCGCCCGAACCCGGAGCGACGCCGCCTTCACCGCTGGCCGGTCCTGTCCCGCCCAGCGACGCGCGCTCTGGCCGCTGTTGTCGCACGCCTGGCAGTGCCCGAACCCGTTCGGGTCCGTGGCGCAGGCACGCAGCCATGGACTGCGGAACGGGTCCGGCCGGCCCGGGAGGACGTACAGCACCGGTATCGCGCGGCTGATGTAGCTCGCGAGCTGGGCGTAGTCAATCGGGCACGTCCACGGCCGGTGCGGATTCCGTGAAGCGTCGGTGACAATCCCTTTGACCTCGAACGGCACCGCAATGCCACGGATTCCGTCGACGAGGTGATCGACCTGTCCGGCCGTGTTCGACGGCGACCAGATCAGCGCGTGGGAGACGAACTCGAGGACTTCGATCGCGAACAGCGAGTCGATCGTCCGCTCGGGGATCATCCGGATCGTCACGACACGTCATTCTTCTCCTGGCGCCCCGCTTGCGAGGCTGGGGACACGCACCGCCCTGGCAGCGTCCGGGACGCTTGAACGATCGATGATCTTGCCGCGCCAGGTCGTGTCGGTCATCTACGGACGCGCGCCCGGGTTGTGTCGGCGGCCCGGCCTAGGGTGCGTTCAGCGATCGCGACAACTCGATGCCAGGTGGTGGGCCATGCCAGCTCAAGGCAAGCAGGGGACCAACACGGGAACGGTGTGCTCGACGCCGCAACGGCGCAGCGTCGAGCAGCCGCTGGCGCGGCGCAGGACACGCGGTGGGCGGCGAAGGCTGGACCGGTGACCGTGCGGCAGGTCGAGCCGAAAGACCTCGACGCCGGCCAGGCCCGCGGGCACTAGCCGCCGGTCACCGCTGCCAAGGCACCGTGACGCCGGCGGTCAGCGTGTCGTACCAACCCTAAGGCTCGACATGAGGGTAGATCTTCAGCATGATCGTTCGTCATGCCCGCACCACCTGCGTCGCCGGCGGCGAGCGCAGCTATCGTCACCTGGTGCCGTCACCGTCCGGATCGTCAGGGTCGAGTCGATGACTGCCGGAGCGACCGCGCTGGACACCGTCGACGCAGTGACCACGCACGTCCCGGTCGAGCTCAACGGTCGGCGGGTGCTCGTTCGGCTGACCGTCAACGACACCGAATTTGAGCGCCGTGCAGCCGTCGGCCTCGGCGCGGTCACCGACCACGGACTGCTCCAGGTCCTCGCCGGGCTGCCCGCCGATGAGTGGTTCGCCTGGTCGATGCTCGACCGTCGCGAGCAGCGCGTGCTGCGCGGCGCCCCGGCCGGGGTCATCGACCGGGACGGGTACTGCGCCCGCCGGCTGTTGCGTTCCGCAGCGCGGGTCGAGGAAGTGCTTGTCACGGCCCGCAACGCCCGCGCCGGGCTGCGGGCGGCCTCGCAGTTCGCGCCTTACGCCCAGTGTGTCGTCCGACTGCCTGTCGCCGTCGCGGATGAGGTCACACTGCTCGACGCCGCGCTGTACGGGATCGGCGTCATCGTCGGACATGGCCCGGACGCCGCCCAGGTCGTTGCCGCAGCACCGTTCGTGGTGCAGCGCTGGAGCTGGGCGCACTGGCTGTTCAGCGAGCGGGTCGTCGAGCAGTTGCTAATTCCCGCGCAGAACTGACCCGATCAGTGTCGGCCGGGTAGCGCTGGCCCGGCAGAGCTGACCGGCTGCGGTCAGCGGACGGCCGGGTTCGGGACGGGGTTGGTGTTCGCCCAGTTCTTCAGCGGCGCGTCGAAGGCGATCGTCATGACTTGGGTGGCCACGGCCGCGGCGGCGTGGACGGCCCGCGCGTCGGCGAGCATCTGCGCCCACTGCGCCTGCCGCGAGTCCTGCGCGGTGAGGACGCGCCGGACGAGCTCGATGGTGGCGAGCATGTTGTGCCGGTGCGCCTCGAGGTGATCGGCAGTCGAGGTGCCGAAGCGGGTCAGCTTCCGGCCGAAGCAGAGGCCGCAGTCGCAGGTGGGCTCGTGACCGTTGGCGAACCAGTTGATCGTCATCGTCGCGGCCTTCTGGTAGCGCAGCCAGTCCGGCAGCAGCACGTTGGGTGTCTTGTCCTTCGGGCGGCGCGGGATCGCGGTGTTGCCGGGGGCGACGATGTGCCGGTTGCCGGCCAGCAGGCCGATCCCGCCGCACCAGGCGCCGTTGGCCAGCCCGTCGAGCGCGCTCAGGTCGGTGTGCCACAGCCCGACCTGCTCGCCGGCGGCGGCGAGGACCTCGTGGAGACCGTCGACGACCCGGCGCGGGTCGGTCGGGTTGGTGCGGCTCTCCAGCGACAACAGCACCGGGTGGATGGACCTGCCGATGCCAGCGATGAGCTGCTTGCGCGCGCCGGCGGCCACCAGCCACTGGGTGCTCAGCGGGAAATGCGCGAGCACGTCGGTGCGCTTGACGGTGTTGCCCTTCAGGACCACGGCCTGGAACTCGGGCCCCATCCCGGCGTCGAGGTAGCCGGTAGGCAGGATGGCGTAGTCCGAGCCGTTGCGGCGGTAGGCGTCGATGTAGCTCTCGAGGGTGCGGGCGACGTCGATGAGGGTGCCGCCGGGCGGGTCGTCGGCGTTGATCGGAAACGGGTGGTCGACGCTGGCGGCGTGCCGCTTGTGGACATCGGGCTGGATCAGCACCGTCACGTCGGGGCGTTCGCGCTGCAGCTGCCGTGCAGCGTCGAACGCGGTCGGCTTGGGCCCGCGACGCTTCGACGGAGTGCCGTGGGTGTTGTTCTGCCCGCCGACGATGACCAGGCCGCCGATGTCGGGGTCGACGTTGCCGGCCAGGTTGATGACGTGCTCGGCCGTCGCCATCGTCAGCAGGCGGTCCTTCAGCCCGGCGTAGACGTCGACAGGCGCGCGGTGCGGTGCGGTCATGCCGCCTCCAGGTAGACAGCGGTCAATTCGTTCTCGGTCATGTGGGCCAGCTGGGCCAGATCGGCGTCGCTCTGCCCGCGGCCTCGGTGACGAGCGATGGCGGCGGTCAGCGTGGTCGGCACCTCGGCGGTCAGCGTGGCCGGCTCTCTGGTGGCGTAGCCGGCCGCGGACAGTTCGATGTTCAGCTGCCGGTAGCGGTACTCGCTGATGCGGTCCAGGTAGTAGGCGCGGCGTACGATCGCGGCCATCGACATGCCCCAGACCGGCTTGAGCGCGGCGGCGGTGGCCAGGTCGAGGGAGTTGGTGAACAGCTCGCGTCCCTGCGCGGCCGGCAGCAGCAGCTCGGCGGCGAACTCGTCGGCCTCGGATTCCTGGTCGGGCTGGGGGACGGTGTGCAGCACCGCATGCCCGAGCTCGTGCGCGAGGGTGAACCGGCGCCGGTCGGCGCCGGTGGTGGAGTTGATCAGCATCAGAGGCCGGTGTCCGTCGGGCCACTGCCCGATCGCATCGATGCGCCGGTTGCCGAGCTCACGCACGATGACGACGACCCCGAAGGACTCCAGCAGCGCGACGAGGTCGCCGATCGGGCCGGTCGGGATGCCGGCCTGCTCGCGGACCTGCATGGCCATCATGGCGCCGGTGGTCCACCCGTCGTCGTCGGCGGGCCGTCGCGGCAAAGTAACCGCCGGCGCGCTGTCGTCCAGCAGCGGCTCGACTTGCAGCCGCGTGATCTCCAGCGTCGCGCGGATCCGCTTCTCGGCCGAGGTCGGCAACGAGTTGCGCTTGCGCGGGAATGCGCACGCCGTCGGGGCCGGGGCCGCGTCGGGGTCGGTGTGGAAGAACTCGACCGGGTATCCGAGGGCGTCGGCGACGGCGCGCAGCCTGTCGCCGGTGAGTTCGACGGCGCCCTTCTCGATCTTGGACAGGTAGGCCTGCGAGATGCCGGTCTGGGCGGCGAGTTCCTGTTGGGTCAGGCCGCGGACGACGCGCGCGAGGGCGACTGACGACGGTGTCGCCACGATCGCGTTCGCACCCATGCCCGCAGCGTAACACGGAGCGATTCACGCGCGAATATTCTCGCGCGGTTCGTGTGCATGGATCCGGCGAGGTGCGGTGTCAATGCAGAGCTGATCAGTGGCTGCGTGCGATACCGCCAAGCGCCCATGCGAGCGCGATCGTCAATGTCGGTGGCAGGGGTCCTTGCACGGTGATCAGCGCCTGGAGCGTCCGCAACGACGTGAGCCCTGCGGCGACCAGCAGCGTGTTGATGGGCCTGTTCGCCTCGACATGTTCGGCCAGCCACGCTTTGCGCAGGCGCTCAAGATCGACTGCGACGAGATGCGAACGACAAGCCGCCAACCTTCCTGCAACCCCGCCTAAACCCCGAAAATCGGGAATTCAGGCCGTGCAGTCTGACCAAATACTTGTGGGCCCAGCGCGGGCTCGAATCCGCAACCTACGGTTTGATTGTCCGCAATAGCGGACGCGACGTCCGCGCACATATTGCCGGGGCGCCGTAGAACATGTGCCTCCGGCACCCGCTCGTAGTCGGCGCTCTGCGCGCGGTTTCCCACAGATCGGGTGAAGGCGCTTGCCGTGTAGCCGGTCGGGCCGCATGGTCGGATCATGAGTGACACGAGCGGCATGAACCGAGTACTTCTGAACTCTGCGCGCCGCCTCGAGACGGTCGCGCGCGAGGTTGAGTCGGTGGACGGCAGCGTGGCGGTCCTGTGCGGTATCGCGGCGAACAGGCTGTACGCGCTACTCGGGGTCGCGGCGAGCGAGCTGCCGCACGTCACGGACCATCCTCGGACGATCGCCCGGCTCTTGGACCACGTCACGGCGGAGCTGTCAGAACTCGATGCTGACCCGATCGTGGGCGAGGCGGTCTCGCTGGTCGGTGCCGCGCGGAGACACCTGGAGGCGTCGTGAACATCTACGGGCAGCGGGCGAGCCGGCACTGGCGAGAATGGTTGCCGGAACAGTACGACGTGATGGACGAGCCGGTGATCCTCTTTGAGGAACTTGGGCTCTGGATCAGCGACGATATCGCGCGGATCGAGTTCGAGCTGCTGCCGCCGGAGTACTACAGAAACGAGGACTTCATGACGCGCGTCGGGCATCGAGGTTTGGCGCGGATGCGCGCGGAGGAGATGGTGCTGCATGTGGCGATGCCGTCGCCCGACCTGGCCGACAACAATGAGGACCATCTGCCCGACACGTGGGACGCGATCTTGGAGGCCACCGTCATCGATGTCGACGACGTCGTTCTGCCGCGGTGCACACCGCGTTGATCGCACTGAGCACGGCGGGTAGGTCGCGGTCGTAGAGGCGGCTCGTTTCGAGCTGGCGTTCCAGATCGCCCAGCGCAGACAACCACGCCAGCCCGCGCGGTGACACCGTCACCTTGCGCTCGACGACGACGGGGACCTCGACGCGCCGCTCGACGACCTCGACGGCGCACCGCCCCGAGGCAGCGGCTCGCGACTGCTCCCACGCTCGATGCCGGCACGTCGGCGGACACCACTTCGGCATCCGGCCGGTGCGACCGGGCCGGAAGGCGCGGCCGCACCAACCGCAGTCGAGCAGCTCAGGCCGCGGGGCCAACGCGGCCTTCGAGCAGATCGAGCAGCGGCCGGGTCGGCACCTTGATCAGCTTGCCGAGCCGGATGACCGGCGTCGGCCAGGCGTCGTCCCGCACCAGCTCGTACGCCTTGGTCCGCCCGATGCCGAGCAGTGCGGCCGCAGCAGGCAGGTCGAGCACCGTCGGCAGGTTGGAAACGTCCATGGAGATCACCCCTCACCCCGGCCAAGCACAGGGGAGCGGGCCGGACGCGACACGCGTTACCGAATCGTGACCGACAAATTCTTGATGGCAAATGGGTGGCAAATGATCAAGGGCCACGATGCCGAAGCATCGGAGCCCTTGTACTTGCTGACCTGCGTTGTAGCGGGGGCAGGATTTGAACCTGCGACCTCTGGGTTATGAGCCCAGCGAGCTACCGAGCTGCTCCACCCCGCGTCGGTGACACCACCTTACCTGCCGCAGCGCGCGGTTCCAAGTCAGCCCCACACGTCGGCTGCGGTCTCGACGACCAAGGCCAGTTTCGCGGCCTGCTCGTCCTGCGTCAGGTCGTTGCCCTCGACCGTGGAGGAGAACCCGCACTGCGGTGACAGGCAGAGCTGCTCGATCGGCACGTACCGCGCGGCGTCGTCGATGCGCCGCTTCAGCTCGTCCTTGGACTCGAGCTGCGGTGACTTCGTCGTGACCAGCCCGAGAACCACGAACTTTCCCTTCGGCACGTAGCGCAAGGGAGCGAAGGAGCCGGAGCGTGCGTCGTCGTACTCGAGGAAGAAGCCATCGACGTCGAGTTGGCCGAAGAGCGACTCGGCCACGAAGTCGTAGCCGCCCTCGGCCGCCCAGGACGAGCGGTAGTTGCCCCGGCACATGTGCGTCGTGACGGTGAGGCCGTCCGGACGACCCACGAGCGCGGAGTTGATCTGACGGATGTACCGCTCGTGCTGGTGCGCGCCGTCGCGGCCCTGCGTCGTCAGCTGCGCGCGCTGCGTGGGGTCGTTGAGGTAGGCAAGGCTCGTGTCGTCGAGCTGCAGGTAGGTGCAACCGAGAGCAGCGATCTCGCGAACCTGATCGGCGTAGGCGGCCGAGAGATCCGTCCAGAACTCGTCCTCGTCGGCGTACACGGACGGATCGATCGCGGCCGCGCCGCCGCGGTAGTGCACCATGCTCGGCGACGGGATCGTCAGCTTTGGCGTTCCGGTGGTGACGACCGATCTCAGGTAGGAGAACGCGTCGCCGAAGATGGGGCCGTCGATGCCGAGCTTGCCGTCGACCCGCAGCGCGGCCGACGTGAAGGCGGTTCCGCCGGCCGCGTTGCGCATGCGGACCTCGATCTGCTCGGACGTGCGCGAGACACCCTGCAGCGAATAGATGAAGTCCATGTGCCAGGACGTGCGGCGGAACTCGCCGTCGGTCGCGGTCTGCAGGCCGAGATCCTCCTGCAGCCGCACGACGTCGCGGATGGCCTCGTCCTCGGCGGCGTGCAGCGCGTAGTCGTCCAGACGGCCGTCGGAGTGCGCGGCGCGGTCGGCCAGCAGGGCCTTCGGGCGCAGCAGGCTGCCGACGTGGTCAGCGCGGAACGGGGGAGTCGTTCTCATTGGGCCTCCGTGCTGGGAATGTCGGTGGTGAGGACGTCGACGGCGATCGCGATCGCCCGGTTGGCGCGCGGTACGCCGGCGTAGATCGCGGTGTGATGCAGGACGCCGATGATCTCGACCGGTGAGAGCCCGTTGCGTACCGCGCCGCGCACGTGCGTGGCCAGTTCGTGCTCGGCGCCGAGCGTGGTCAGGGCCGCGAGAGTCGCGATGGAACGCTCGCGCCTGGTCAACTCCGGACGCGTCCACACGTCGCCCCACGCGTAGCGGGTGATGAACTGCTGGAACGCGGCAGTGAGTTCGGTCGTCGCGGCAAGGGCGTCATCGACGTGACGGTCACCGAGCACCGCCCGCCGCACGGCATAGCCGCCGGCCAGCGTGCCGCCGCCGGCGAAGTGTGCTGCGAGAAGCGCGGCGACGTGGCCGGGTTGCTCGTAGGTCAGGACGTGCGCAGCGTCGTCGACGACCTGGAGACGAGAGCCGGGGATGCCGTCGACGATCGCCTGCTGATGTGGGATGGGCGTGGCCTGGTCGTCGGCGCCGCCGATCACGAGCGTCGGGGCGGCGACCCGCGCGAGGTCGGCACGCTGGTCCATGGCCGCGATCGCCTGCGCGCCCTGCGCGTAGCTCTCCGCGTCCACCGACAGCACCATCGCGCGCAACTGCTCGACGAGGGCCGGATCGCGTTCGGCGAGGGCGAGTGTCACCCAGCGCGCGACGACGGCGTCGGCGATCGCGGCCATGCCGCCGTCCCGGACGGCAGCCGCACGGTCGTGCCACAGCTGCGCCGGCTGGAGACGGGCCGACGTGCACAGCAGGGCCAAGCGCGAGATCCGCTCCGGGCGGTGGATCGCGATCCACAGGCCGACCATGCCGCCGAGCGAGAGCCCGGCCAGGGCGACGCGCGGCAGCCCGATCGCGTCGAGGGTCGCCAGCACGTCCTCGGCCAGGTCGCTGATCGTGCACGGTGACTCCGACGGCTCCGAGCCGCCGTGCCCGCGGGCGTCGATCCGGATGATCCGGAACTGCTCGGCGAGCGGTGCGAGGCACGGCGTCCACATGTCACTCGTCGACCCGATCGAGTTCAACAGGACGAGCGGGGGAGCCTCGGGCGAACCGTCCATGCGCCAGGACAGCATCATCACGTCCCCCTGCCCGCGAGGTAGCGGTCGACGAGATCGCCAGCGTGCCCGAGTTCGATCGCGTCGTCGCCGAGATTGCGGTACATCGCAGCCGAGTCGACCTCGAGCCCGGTGAGCGATGCCCGCAGCCGCGACGCTGCGCCGCCGACACTGCGCAAGAGGTCGCGCAGTGCCGGCCACTCGGCGTGCCACGGGCCGGCCCCGCGTTGCAGCTCGTGCACCCCGTTGGCGAGCAGAGTGGCCACGAGGCCTGGCGCCTGCGCGGCGGCGGCCCGGGCCGTGATCGCCGCGACGGGGTTGCGTTTGTGGGCCATGGCCGACGATCCGCCCGGCTCGGCCTCGCGTACCTCACCGACCTCGGTCTGGGCCAGCAGCACGATGTCGGTGGCCGGTTTTGCGACGGCGACGGCGCACGCCCCGAGCACGCCGGCGATCTCGGCGATCACGCCACGATCCGTGTGCCAGACGCCGCCCGGCGCCCGCAGCCCGAGTTCGTCGGCCAGCGCCGCCTGCACGTCGAGCCCGCGCGGGTAGTGCGCCGCGAGCGTGCCCGCCGCGCCGCCGAGTTGGACGGGCAGTGACTCGCGCACGGAGCTCACCCGCGTTACGGCCCGGTCGAGGCCGCCGCCCCACACCGTCGCCAGCGCACCGAACGTCGTCGGCACCGCGTGCTGCAGCAAGGTGCGTCCGGTCATCGGGGTGTCGCGATGTCGACGAGCCAAGGTCGCGGTCTGATCGGCACAGTCGCCGAGATCCCCCACGAGCACGCCGAGGGCGCGCGCGGCGACGAGCATGGCCGCGGTGTCGAGGACGTCCTGGCTCGTCGCGCCGTAGTGGACGGCCTCCGCGGCCGCGTCGCCCGCACGGTTGCGCACTGCGTCGCGCAACGCGGACACGAGTGGGATCACCGGATTGCCGTCGGCGACGGCGCGGGCGCCGAGGACAGCGGGATCCGACCCGGCCAGGGTCTGGGCCGCCGCACCGATCTCGAGGGCCGTCCCGAGGTCGACGAGCCCGGCTTGGACGCACGCGCGGGCGAGCGCGGTCTCGACCTCGCACAGGGCGACCAGCCATGCCCGGTCATCGATCGCCGCGTCCACGGCGGTTGCGCCGAAGATCGGGTCGAGCAGCGCGCTCGTCATGCCTGCCATCTTGCCCGGCGTGGCGCCCGGCAGCCGCGAGCCGCCGGGTCCGGCGATCTTGTGCTGCGTCCGTCGTTCCGAGACCGCCACCCGCACAGGGCCGATTCGAGCGCGACTGGCCGACGACTGGGCGCCCTGACCGCATTCCGAGTTGCGGCGAAAACGACGCCCAATTTCCGCGAGTGCGGCAGGAAGTGGCTAGTATCGCCCGCATGCCCAGCTATCGCGTCCGGGAGGCCGCCGAGCTGCTCGGCGTCAGCGACGACTCGCTTCGTCGGTGGGCCGACAGCGGTCGCGTCCAGACGAGCACCGACGCCACCGGTCGTCGGGTGATCGACGGCGCCGAGCTCGCCCGCTTCGCCGAGCAGAATGCGACGCCGGTGCCGGCCGCCGGCCCGACCAGCGTCGAGTCGGCCCGCAACCGCTTCGTCGGGCTCGTCACTCGCGTCGTGCGCGACACCGTCATGGCCCAGGTGGAGCTGCAGTGCGGCCCCTACCGCGTCGTCTCCCTGATGAGCCGCGAGGCCGCCGACGAGCTCGGCCTGGAGCCCGGCGTCACCGCCACCGCATCCGTCAAGTCCACCAACGTCGTCGTCGAAATTTCGGAGGTCCATTCGTGAAGCGTGTGCTGTCGGTGCTGGTGGCCGGGTCGATGCTGTTCGCCGCCGGTTGTTCCTCATCGGGAGCCGGAGGCAAGAGCAGCGCTCCGGGGTCGAGCACGCATGCTTCGTCCGACAACACCGCCGCACAGGTCGTCAACGGCACCATCACCGTGCTCGCCGCGGCCTCGCTCACCGGGGCCTTCACGACCATCAAGGCGCAGTTCGAGGCGAAGTACCCGGGTGTGACGGTGGTGTTCGACTTCGGCGCGAGTTCGGAGCTCTCGACCCAGATCGACCAGGGCAAGCCCGCCGACGTGTTCGCCTCTGCGTCCACCAAGAACATGGCCGCCGTGACGAAAGCCGGCAACGCACCGTCGCCGACCAACTTCGTCAAGAACACCCTCGAGATCGCGGTGCCGCCGAAGAACCCCGGCACGATCACCTCGGTCAACGACCTCGCGAAGTCCGGCGTGAAGGTCGCCGTCTGCGACGCGGCCGTCCCGTGCGGCGTCGTCGCGCAGAAGGTCTTCGACAACGCGAAGATCACCGTCAAGCCGGTCGCCCGCCCGCAGGACGTGAAGGCCACGCTCGCTCTCGTCGAGTCCGGTGAGGTCGACGCCGGCCTCGTCTACGTCACGGACGTCCGCGCGGCGGGCGCCAAGGTCAAGGGTGTCGTCATCCCGGCGAACGTCAATGCCAGCACGACCTACCCGATCGCGACGCTCGCGAAGTCGGCGAATCCCAAGACCGCCGCGATGTTCGTAGACTTCGTGCTCTCGCCGGCCGGGCAGGCGGTACTGAAGGCGGACGGTTTCAGCCAGCCGTGATCAACGCGCGGGCTCGGGCCCGCCGTGCTGCCGGCGGCGGCACGCCGGCGCTCGTCGTGCCGCCGGCCGTGCTGGGCGTGCTGTTCCTGCTCGTGCCGACGCTCGCGCTCGTCGTCCGCGTCCCGTGGAGCGATCTCGCTCGGATCTACCAGGACCGCGGGATCTGGACGGCGCTGCGCTTGTCCCTCGAATCCTCGCTGGAGGCCACCGCGGCGTCGCTGGTGTTCGGCGTGCCCGTCGCGTGGGTGCTGGCCCGGTTGCGGTTCCCGGGGATGGGAATCGTCCGGGCGATCGTCACTGTTCCCCTCGTGCTGCCGCCGGTGATCGGCGGTGTCGCGCTGTTCGACGCGTTCGGGATCAACGGCCTGTTCGACTCGGTGTTCGGCTTCGACCTGCCGTTCACCTACCCGGCGATCGTCGTCGCGCAGACGTTCGTGGCCATGCCGTTCCTCGTGGTGACCGTCGAGGGGGCTTTCCGCATCGCTGACCGTGGGGTGGAGGAGGCGGCCGCGACGCTCGGTGCGTCGCGTGGGCGCATCTTCGCGACCGTGACCGTGCCGCTGGTCGTGCCCGCGATCGTGGCCGGTGCTGTGCTGTGCTGGGCGCGGGCGCTAGGCGAGTTCGGCGCGACACTGCTCTTCGGCGGCAACACCCCGGGACTCACGCAGACGGTCCCCACAGCGGTGTTGTCGGTGTTCCGCGACGATCCGTCCCAGGCGCCGGCGCTGAGCCTGCCACTGATCGCGGTTGCGCTGATCGTGCTGGGCGCGCTGCGCGACCGGTGGCTGCGTCCGGTGGCCTCGTCGTGACCTCGCTGGTCAAGGGCGACGCGATCCTCGTCGTCGAGGGACGCGTGCGGGTGGGCGAGTTCGACCTCGACGTCGCGATCCGGGCCGAAGCGGGCGAGGTCGTGGCCGTGCTCGGGCCGAACGGCGCCGGCAAGTCGACACTGTTGCGCGTCGTCGCGGGGCTGCTGCCGCTCGACGCCGGTGTGGTGCGGGTCGGGGACACGGTGGTCGACGACGTGGCCCGGCGGGTCTACGTTCCCCCGCAGCGTCGCCGGATCGGGGTCGTGTTCCAGGACCACCGCTTGTTCCCCCACCTGCGGGTGCGCGACAACGTGGCGTTCGGCCTGCGCTCGCGGGGGATGCGGCGCGCTGCGGCGCGGGTGGCGGCCGGGCAGTGGTTGGGCCGGCTCGGCCTGGACGCCTTGGCCAGCCGGTACCCGCGCCAGCTGTCCGGCGGGCAGGCTCAACGGGTGGCGCTGGCTCGCGCGCTGGCCTGCGGCCCTACGGCGTTGCTGCTCGACGAACCCCTTGCCGCGCTGGACATCCAGACCCGGGCCGAGGTGCAGGGCGAGCTCCGTGAGCATCTCGGCGCTTTCGCCGGGCCGACGCTGCTCGTCACCCACGACCCCATCGAGGCGCTGCTGCTGGCCGGTCGGATCATCGTGCTCGAACACGGGCGGGTCGTGCAGCAGGGCTCGCCGGCCGAGATCACGAGCCGCCCGCTGACGCCGTACGTCGCCCGGCTCGTGGGCATGAATCTCTACCGCGGTGAACGCGCGCCGGACGGCAGCGTCGCGATCGAGGACGGCGGGTCGCTGATGAGCACCGACGTGCCCGCCGGGCCGGTGCTGGCCGCCCTGCGCCCGTCCGCCGTCACCGTCCATCTGAACGAACCGGTGGACACGAGCGCGCGCAACGTCTGGTCGGCGACGGTGCGCACGCTTGCGCCGCTCGGCGACCGCATCCGGGTCACCACAGAGGGGGCTTTCCGGACCACCGTGGACGTCACCGCCTCGGCTGTCGCCGAACTCGGTCTGGCCCCGGGCCGCGCGGTATGGCTCTCGGCGAAGGCGACGGATGTGAACGCCTACCCGCGGACGTGATGCCGGGTTGGCATGCTGGGGTGCATGCCCGTCACCGTTCGCTACTGGGCCGGCGCCCGCCGGGCCGCCGGCGTCGATCACGAGACGCTGCCCGTGACCACGATCGGCGAGCTGCGGACGCTGCTCGCGGGCCGTCCGGAACTCGCCGGGATCAGTGCGGTCGCGTCGTTCCTGGTCGACGGGCAGCAGGCCGGCGAGACGACGTCGCTGCCCGACGGTGCCGAGGTCGACGTGCTGCCGCCGTTCGCCGGCGGTTGAGCCGGACACACCAACCTGTAGCACGCCGTGTCATCGGTGGTAACCCTCTCGTCACAACCGGCGTCGAACATCGGGGGTGCGCGAATCCCCGCGTGCCTCAGGAGGTGGATCGATGTCGGAGAGTCACTACATCACGAACGCCGGTTGGCTGCGCCAGGCCGGTCGCGTCGACGCGATCGACGACGTGGCCGATCAGTTCGAACGGCCGGTCGCCCGCGGCGCCGAAGCCTTCTGGTCTCCGCACGCCGGCATTCGGTGGCCGCGCAGCTCGCGGGGCTGGCGCTCGATGGCTCGGATGCACTCGCCCGCCGTCGAGAGGCGCGCCGGCGCGGGGTGATGCAGCAGTCCTGGCACCGGGTTGGCAGGGTGAAGGGCATGACCGACGAGACACGCCTGCGGGCACTGGTGAGTGGCGACGTCCAGGGGGTCGGCTTTCGCGACTGGACGCGTCGGCAGGCCGCGCATCTCGGTCTCGCCGGCTCGGCCAGCAATCTGCCGGACGGGCGGGTCGAGGTGATCGCCGAAGGCCCTCGCGCCGCGGTGCAGGAGCTGTTGGCGGCATTGCAGGGGACGGCGCCCGGTTCGGTGAGCGGCGTCGACGATTCGTGGGCGGACGTCCAGGGTGAGGCCGGGTTCCGCCTCGGGTGAACCGGGTTCGCCTCTGATTCGCACCGCCTGCGTCGCCCCCCATTCGCACCGCCTGCGTCGCCCCCCATTCGCTCCGCAAGCGTCGCTCATGCCCCCATTCGCTCCGCAAGCCTCACTCATCCGCTGACGTTGGGCCCGGCGCGCTCGATCGCGAACCGGACGATCACGCGCCTCTCGGCGGTCATGGCGGCCCGGTACTCGTCCCAGTCAGGGTGTTCACCGGCCGTCGAACGGTAGTACTCGACGAGCAGGTCCATCGCCTCGGGCAGCGAGACGATCTCCGCGTCGCCCTCGACCTGAACCCAATCGCCGAAGAAGCGGTCGGTGAACCCGGTGAGGCCGACCCGTGGGTCCCGGCGCAGGTGCTTGACCTTGAGCGCCGTCTCACGCGTACTGATCACCACCCGTCCCTGCGGATCGACCGCGGCGGCGACCGGTGAGAGTTGGGGTCGGCCGTCCGTGCGGATCGTGGCCAGCACGGCATGGTGGTTCGCGCGCAGGAACTCCTGGGCAGTGGGGACGTCCATGACCTCAACCTTAGAGTGACGGTGACCGACCGGCCCCGCACCGAAGGACGATCACGATGCTCGAGATCAACATCACCGGTAACGCCATGCAGATGGCGATCGTCACGCTGCGTCCGGGCCAGGTCGTCTACAGCGAGTCGGGCAAGTTCCTGTTCAGCTCCGGTGACGTCGTCATGGAGACCAAGCTAAGCCAGCCGGGCAGCGGCGCCCAGCAGCAGCCGGCCGCCGGCGGCGGTCTCGGCGGATCGGGCGCGCTCGGCGGGCTGCTGCGCGGTGCGATGGACGCGGGCAAGCGCATGCTCGCCGGCGAGTCGTTCGCCTTCTGCCACTTCCACACCCCGGGCGGGGACGGACTGCTAGTGTCGCGTGAACGAAATAGCTTTACCTCGCGGTAGCATGGTGCATGTCGTTGACTGTGGTTGTGCAGATGTCCGCCGAGGACCGCGCCGAGTTGAGTCGGTGGATGCGAACGCCGACGTTGC
>JBPCOE010000115.1:0-4532 GCA_051000605.1 Jatrophihabitans sp. | reverse complement strand
TACTCAAGATCACCACCAGCAAGGCAACAGCACCGGCGAAACCCTCCACACGAGCTGCCCGCACGCGCGCATCCGCTGATGAGTCAACGACCCCAGCTACGCGCGCATCTTGACGTGAGTCAACGGGCCGAGGGGCAAGAACGATGTTTCCCATCGGCCCAGTTCTCCGATTCGCCGGGGCAGCACTGCCCGGCGCCCGGCAGTACGTGGGCGCGACCCGGTCGATGTCAGTGCCGCCTGGATACTGAAGATATGTGTGGACGCTACGTCTCGGTGCGCTCCGATGACGACCTCACCAACGAGTTCGATGTCGACGAGGTGGTCGGTGAACAGCTCGCGCCGTCGTGGAACGTCGCCCCGACTGATTCGGTTCGCATCATCGCGAAGCGGCGTCCGCACGGCAGCACGGACCCCACCGCCGAGCCACTGATCCAGCTGCGCACCGCCAGTTGGGGGCTCATACCGGGCTGGACGCGCCGGCCGGCCGGTTCTAACGGCAGTCTGGCAACCAGCCGGCCCCGCAAGAGCAGCGCGAAAATGATCAACGCGCGCAGCGAAACCGTCGCGAGCAAGCCGGCCTTCAAGACCGCCGCTGCCCGCAGACGTTGTTTGACGCCGTCGCTGGGATACTTCGAGTGGCAGAAGGACAACGGCCGCAAGATCCCGTACTTCCTGCACGATCCAGCCGACCGCACGCTCGCCATGGCCGGCCTCTACGAGATCTGGCGCGACGACGCGCTATCCGAAGACGACCCCCAGAGGTGGGTCTGGACCTGCTCGATCATCACCCGGCCGGCAACGGACCTGCTCGGCGAAATCCACGATCGATGCCCCGTGCTCGTCCCGCAAGGACTTCAGCAGAAGTGGCTCGACTGCAGCGACGACGACCCTGGCGTCGCGCAAAGGCTGCTCGACGAAATGCCCGAGCCGCACCTTGACATCCGGCTCGTCTCGACAGCAGTCGGCAACGTCAAGAACAACGGTCCCGAGCTGATCGAGCCACTCGACTCCGACGCCGTCGAGGGTCAGCAGCTCCTCGACTTCTAGCGGCGCCCTCCCGCGGGCCTATCGGCGGCGCGGCCGCGAACGCACCCGACTGCGGCACACTGTGGGCATGCAGGCGTGGGCGGCCCCGAGCGCGGACGCACCCGTGCACGCCACCGCCGTCCTCCCCGGTTCGAAATCGCTGACCAATCGCCTGCTGGTGCTCGCCGCCGTCGCCGACGGGCCGTCCCGCCTGGTCGCCCCGCTTCGCGCGCGGGACACGCTGTTGATGGCCGGAGCCCTGCGCCGCATGGGCGTCGACATCGCCGACGCCGGCCCCGATTGGGTGATTACGCCCGGCGTCCTGCACGGCGCGAGTGTCGACACCGGGCTGGCCGGCACCGTCATGCGCTTCGTCCCACCACTCGCGGCGCTCGCCGACGGCCGCGTGGACTTCGACGGCGACCCCTATGCCCGCGATAGGCCGATGGCCACGCTGCTGGACGGATTGCGGCAGGCCGGCGTCGAGATCGACGACGGTGGACGCGGCCGGCTTCCGTTCACCGTGCTCGGCACGGGGTCCGTACCCGGCGGCGACATCCGCATCGATGCATCGGCATCCTCGCAGTTCGTGTCCGGGCTGCTCCTCGCCGGCGCCCGGTTCGACAAGGGCATCGAGGTGACGCACACCGGCGAGGGCAATGTTCCGTCCCTGCCGCACATCGACATGACCCTGGACGTCCTGCGCTCGAGCGGCGTCGACGCGGCCACCGTGGCCCCGGGCGTGTGGCGCATCGCGCCCGGGCCGGTGCGCGGGGGCGAGTACGTCGTCGAGCCGGATTTGTCGAACGCCGCGCCGTTCCTCGCCGCGGGTCTGGCCACGAACGGGTCGGTGACGGTCCCGGGCTGGCCGGCCGCCACGACCCAGGCCGGGGACACCCTGCGTGACCTGCTGGTCGCGATGGGGGCCCGCGTCACGCTCGAGAAATCTGGGCTGACCGTGAGCGGCGACGGCGCGCTGCGCGGCATCGACGTCGACCTGCACGACGTGGGTGAGCTGACGCCGGTGCTCGCCGCGCTGGCTGCGCTGGCTGACGGCGCGTCCTCGCTGCGCGGGGTCGGTCATCTGCGCGGTCACGAGACGGACCGGCTCGCGGCCCTGTGCACCGAACTCACCGCACTCGGGGGTGACGTGACCGAACGCGCTGACGGACTGACGATCCGCCCGCGCCCGTTGCACGGCGGCACCTGGCACGCCTACGCCGATCACCGGATGGCCACCGCCGGTGCGGTCCTCGGTCTCGTGGTCGACGGTGTCGAAATCGACGACATCGGCTGCACGTCCAAGACGCTGCCGGACTTCCCCGCCATGTGGTCCGACCTGCTGGGCGGCTGATGGCTCGGCGCGACACGAGTCGGATGGACGAGGACGACGTCCGGTCCCGGGCCAACCCCCGCGGCACCCGGCCGCGCTCGAAGCAGCGCCCGATGCACGCCGACGCCGCGGACGGCACCGTGTTCAGCGTCGATCGCGGCCGGTTCGGCGTCATGGTCGACGGGGTCGAGGTCACCGCCATGCGCGCCCGTGAACTGGGACGAGCCTCGATGGTGGTCGGCGATCACGTCGGCGTCGTCGGCAACCTCTCCGGCGCGCCGGACACGCTGGCCCGCATCGTCCGCCTCGACGAGCGCGCGACGGTGCTCCGGCGCACGGCCGACGACAACGACCCGCACGAGCGGGTGATCGTGGCCAACGCCGATCAGCTCGTCATCGTCGACTCACTCGCCGACCCCGAACCGTCGTACGGGCTGATCGACCGCTGCATCGTCGCCGCGCTCGCCGCGGGCATCGAGCCGCTGCTCTGCCTGACCAAGTCCGACCTCGCCCCACCTGACGACGTGATCGCCCGCTACGAGCCGCTGTCGGTGCCCGCGATCGTCACCCGGCGCGACGGACCGCTGGACGATGTGCGCGCGCACCTGACCGGCCATGAGTCGGTGCTGGTCGGGCACTCCGGCGTCGGGAAGTCGACCCTGATCAACGCGCTCGTCCCCACCGCCTATCGAGCGACGGGGGTGGTGAGCGCCATCGGCAAGGGCCGGCACACGTCGTCGTCCGCGGTCGCGCTGCGGCTGCCGTCCGGCGACGGGTGGGTCATCGACACCCCGGGCGTGCGCTCGTTCGGGCTCGCACACGTCACACCCGACGACCTGCTCTGGGCGTTCCCCGATCTCGAGGACGGCGCGACGCAGTGTCTGCCCGGGTGCGAACACGTGTCAGCGGATGCCGGCTGCCATCTCGACGCATGGGTGGCGCAGGGGCACTCCACGCCGGTGCGGCTCGCGGGGTTCCGGCAGCTCCTGGTCAGCCGCTGAGCGGGGGCGGGGCTCCCCGGCTCGTAGCGCGGCGGCGGAGCGTTGATGCCGTCCGGGTGCACCGGGCCCGGCAGTCCCGCAGCGCTCCTCCGCCGGGGGCCCGACAACCGGCTGGCGAGGATCTCGGCGACCCGCGAGGGCAACCGCAGCTACCCTCGGCCACGTGCAACTGACCGCGATCAACCGCTTCCCGGTCAAGTCGTGCCGCGGCGAGCCGACGACGAGCGCTCTCGTCGAGCCGTGGGGGCTGGCCGGTGACCGTCGGTGGATGATCGTCGACGACGACGGCGCGCTCATCACCGCCCGTGACCATCCCCGGCTGCTGCTCGTGACGCCGCGCTTGCATCGGGCCGGCGGCCTCGATCTCAACAGTCCGGACGCTCCACACTTGCGCGTCGCCGTCCCCGCGGACCGGCGGCTCGTCCCGGTCAGCGTGTTCGGCAACGAGCTGCTCGCGTCCCTCGCCGCGGCCGATGCGCACGCGTGGTTCGGCAAGATCATCGGCGCGTCGGCCCGCCTGGTGTACTTGGACGACCCGACGCGGCGTCGTCCGAACCAGCGCTTCGCCACCAAGCACGACCGGGTCAGCTTCGCGGACGGCTACCCGTTGTTGCTCACGACGACAGCCTCGCTGGACGCGCTCAACGAGCTGATCGCGGCTGGTCCACTCGCGGGCGAAGGCCCGCTGCCGATGATCAGGTTCCGACCGAGCGTCGTGGTGAGCGAGTCGTCCTTGGTGCAGGCAGAGCCGTGGGAGGAGGACGGGTGGCGACGCGTGCGTATCGGCGCCGCGGAGTTCCGGGCGGTCAAGGGTTGCGACCGGTGCGTCATCACGATGGTCGACCCCGTCACCGCAGAGAAGGGCAAGGAGCCGCTCGCCACACTCGCCCGGCACCGGCGCTGGGACGGCGCCACCTGGTTCGGCATGAACCTGATCCCCGACACTGCGGGTGCGACCGTCACGGTCGGCGACGAGGTCGAGATCCTGCGTTCGGTACCCGCTCCGGACGGCCCGCCCCGCAGCCCGGCCGCGTCGTCTTCGCTACGAGCAGCGGTGCCGGGTCAGGTCGGGCGGGCCGGCTGACGCGCCAGCCACTCACCGAGCAGGTCGACGCCGCGCTCGATCTCGTCCCCGGCCCCGGCGAAGCACATCCGGACGAACCGTCCGCCCT
>JBPCOE010000033.1:0-58759 GCA_051000605.1 Jatrophihabitans sp. | reverse complement strand
CTGGACGGCTCTCGCGCCGGGGAGGCGTCGGCGGCGGCGCGGGGCCAGCGGATCCGGGTTGGCGCGATCGTGACGGCGATGCGGCACGCGGCTCACTCGCGCGAGATCGCCGACCTCGCGGTCGCCTACCGCGACCGCGGGGTGGTGGGCTTCGACATCGCCGGCGCCGAGGCCGGCTTCCCGCCGACACGGCACCTGGACGCGTTCGAATACCTGCGCCGGAAGAACTTCCACTTCACCATCCACGCCGGCGAGGGCTTCGGGTTGCCGTCCATCTGGGAGGCGATCCAGTGGTGCGGCACCGACCGGCTCGGGCACGGGGTGCGCATCACCGACGACATCATCGGAGACCGGCTCGGGCGCCTGGCCCAGTACGTGCGCGACAAGCGCATCCCGCTGGAGATGTGCCCGTCGTCCAACGTGCAGACGGGAGCGGCGAGTTCGATCGCGACGCATCCGATCGGGTCGCTACGGCGGCTGCAGTTCCGCGTCACCGTTAACACCGACAACCGGCTGATGAGCGGCACGTCGATGACGCGTGAGATGACACAGCTGGTCGACGCGTTCGGCTACGGCTGGGTGGACCTGCAGTGGTTCACGATCAACGCGATGAAGAGCGCGTTCATCCCGTTCGACCATCGCCTGGACATCATCAACAGCCAGATCAAACCCGGCTACGCCGCCCTGCTCGCCTAGTCGCGCGTTCTGCGGTGTCAGTGCAGCAGGCCGCGGGACTGCTTGGCCTGCAGGACCTTCAGTGCCGCGGCGTCGACCAGGCGGCCGAACGCCGGATCGGTCCGCGCCCTTGCCAGCAGTGCCGCCGTCATCTGGGGGGCCTGGGTGGCGTCCACCGTGAGGACGATGTCCCCGCCCGCCGCGACGAACTGCACCGCCCGCTCGCCGATCGGGTAGCCGCTGACCTGCTGGGCGGCACCGAGGTCATCACTGATGATCACGCCGCCGAAACCGAGGTCGTCGCGCAGCATGCCGGTGACGATCGTCTTCGAGAACGCAGCCGGACGCTGCGCGTCGATGCGGGTGTAGATCGCCGTGGACATCATCACGAACGGCACGCCGCTGCCGACGGCGGCGGCGAACGGCGCCAGGTAGGGGTCGTGGCGAGTGGTGACGGTGTCGCGGACACCCGAGGCCGTATCGGTGTTCCCGGCGACCCGGCCGAGGCCCGGGAAGTGCTTGGCCGTGGCGCTCACGCCGGCGGTGGCCAGCCCGCGCACCACGGCGGTGCCGTGGCTGGCGACCGCCGCGGGATCGTGGCCGTACTCGCGGTCCAGATCGCCGATCGGCGGGTTCGGCCCGCTGCCCGGTGGCACGGTGTCGAGCACCGGACCCAGGTCGACATTGATCCCGGCGGCTTGCAGCTCGCCGCCCCACTGCGTCCAGTCCTGCTGCAGTACGGAGGGAGCCTCGTTCCCCTGCTGTACGGCGCTCGGGATCGCGGAGAAGCCGGCGCCCTGCAAGCGCTGCACGATGCCGCCCTCCTGGTCGGTTGCGACGAACAGCCCGACGCCCGCCGGCGCGTCCTGCTGCAGCTGCCGGGTCAGCGATGCGGTCTGCGCGATGCCGAGCTGGCTGGTGCCGTCCAGGATCACCGAGCCGACGTGGTCCTGCATGATCGCGCCGAGCGTGGCGTCGCCGATCGCGGTGCTGGCGCAGTCGACCATGAGCAGCTGCCCGACCCGCTGCGCCTCGCTCATCGTGGCGAGCACCTGCGCGGCGCGGTCACCGGCGGGCGGTTTCGCGCTCGTATGAGCCGCTGCACTCGACGACGAGCGCGGCGCGGTGCTCGACGGCCGCGGCGGCGGCGTGCTGCTCGCCGGCCGGGCACTGCTCGGCCCACCGTGCCCGGTCCCTGCGGTGGAGCATCCCGCCAGCATCACCCCCGCAACGACGGTGGCGAGCCGCACCGGACGCACCCGTCGAGGCATCCCCACATCCTCCCGTGTCCGCATCAGGCCCAGCCGAGGGTCTTCGTGACGGCCTTGTTCCAGCCTGCGTACAGCCGCTCACGCTCGTCGGCGGACATCGCCGGGCGCCATTCGCGCTCGGCGGTCCAGTTCGCGCGGATCTCCTCCGTCGAGGACCAGAATCCCACCGCGAGGCCGGCTGCGTAGGCCGCTCCCAGCGCGGTGGTCTCGGCGACCACGGGCCGCACCACCGGCACGTCGAGCAGGTCCGCCTGGAACTGCATCAACAGCTCGTTGCCGACCATGCCGCCGTCCACCTTCAGCGACGTGAGCGCCGGGCCGTCGGTACCGACGGCGCGGCACCGGGCAGCGCAGTCCGCGTTCATCGCGTCGACCACCTCGCGGGTCTGGAACGCGGCGGCCTCCAGGCCCACACGCGCGAGGTGGCCGCGGTTGACGTAACGGGTCAGACCCAGCACGGCGCCGCGGGCGTCGGGGCGCCAGCGCGGCGCGAACAGCCCGGAGAACGCCGGTACGAAGTACACCCCGCCGTTGTCGCTGACCGTCCGGGCAACGGCCTCGATCTCGCCGGCGGAACTGATCAGGCCGAGGTTGTCGCGCAACCACTGCACCAGCGAGCCGGTGACCGCGATGGACCCTTCGAGCGCGTACACCGCAGCCGCTCCGCCCAGCGCGTAGCAGACCGTCGTCAGCAGGCCGTTGTCGCTGAGGACCTTCTCGGTGCCCGTGTTCAGCAGCAGGAAGTTGCCGGTGCCGTAGGTGTTCTTGGCCTCGCCGGGCGCCAGGCACGCCTGCCCGAACATCGCCGCCTGCTGGTCGCCGAGGATGGCTGCTATCGGCACGCCCGCCATCGGACCGCGCTCCCGCACGTCGGCGTACACCTCCGAGGACGAGCGGATCTCCGGCAGCATCGTGAGGGGGATGCCCATCTCCTCGGCGATCTCTGGCACCCACTGCAGCGTGTCCAGATCCATCAGCATGGTGCGCGAGGCGTTCGTCGCGTCCGTGACGTGGCGGCCTCCGTCCGCGCCGCCGGACAGGTTCCACAGCAGCCAGCTGTCGATCGTCCCGAAGACAAGCTCGCCGCTCTCGGCCCGCCCTCGCGCGCCGTCCACGTGCTCCAGCAGCCAGCGCACCTTCGGCCCGGCGAAGTACGTCGCCAGCGGCAGGCCGACCCGGGCTCGGTAGCGCTCCGTGCCGCCGCCGAGCGCGCCGAGCGCGTCACAGATCGACTGGGTGCGGGTGTCCTGCCACACGATCGCCGGTGCGATCGGCTCACCGGTGCGACGGTCCCACACGACGGCCGTCTCTCGCTGGTTGGTGATCCCCACCGCGGCGATCTCGGCGGAGCGCAGCTCCGCACGGGCGAGTGCGCCGGCCATCACGGCACGGGTGTTCGACCAGATCTCGGCGGCGTCGTGCTCGACCCAACCGGCTCGCGGCAGCTGCTGCTGGTGCTCGACCTGCTCGACGGCGATCACCCGCGCGTCGTGGTCGAACAGCATGCAGCGCGTCGAGGTCGTGCCCTGGTCGATCGCCGCGACGAAGGAGGCCATTGAGCTAGCGTGCCAGTCGTGGCAGCGACGATCCCGAAGGGCGGCGCGGCTTCGCGCCTGGATGCCGCCTACCGCGAGGCCGCGTGGCAGCGACTGGCCGGCGCGTTCGACGTCGTCGTCATCGGCGGCGGGGTCACCGGCGCAGGCGCAGCGCTCGACGCGGTGACCCGCGGGCTGTCCGTCGCGCTGGTGGAAGCGCGGGACTTCGCGTCGGGCACCTCGAGCCGCTCCTCGAAGCTCTTCCACGGCGGGTTGCGCTACCTCGAACAGCTCGAGTTCGGGCTCGTCCGCGAAGCGCTGCGAGAGCGTGAGCTGATGACCACGCGCCTCGCGCCGCACCTCGTCAAGCCGGTGCCCTTCCTGTACCCGCTCGCGCACCGCGGCTGGGAACGCCCTTACGTGGCTGCGGGTTTGGCGCTCTACGACACGATGGGCGGCCACAGCAGCGTCCCCGGGCAGAAGCACCTGAGCCGCCGCGCGGCGCTGCGGGTGTTCCCGGGCCTCAAGCGCGAGGTGCTGGTCGGGGCGGTGCGCTACTACGACGCGCATGCCGACGACGCGCGGCACACGCTCACCGTCGCGCGCACCGCGGCGCGATACGGCGCGGTCGTACGAGCCTCCACCCGCGCGGTCGGCTTCGCGCGGGAGTCCGACCGCGTCGTCGGCGTCGTCCTGCGCGACACCGAGGACGGACGGGAGACGACGGTGCAAGCCGGCGTCGTGCTGAACTGCACCGGCGTCTGGACCGACGAGATCCAGGCGCTGTCCGGGGGACGCGGGCGCTTTCAGGTGCGGGCATCCAAGGGCGTGCACATCGTCGTGCCCCGCGAGAAGATCATCGGGGATGCCGGTCTGATCCTGCGCACGCCGTCCTCGGTGCTGTTCGTCATCCCCTGGAAGACGCACTGGCTGATCGGCACGACGGACACCGACTGGAACCTCGACCTCGCGCACCCTGCTGCGACCCGGTCCGACATCGACTACCTGCTCGACCAGGTCAACGCCGTGCTCGTCTCGCCGCTGACCCACGACGACATCCAGGGGGTCTATGCCGGGCTGCGGCCGCTGCTGGCCGGTGAGTCCGAGGAGACCTCCGCGCTGTCTCGCGAGCATGCCGTTGCGCAGGTGGTGCCGGGCCTGATCTCGATCGCCGGCGGCAAGTACACCACCTACCGGGTCATGGCCGCTGACGCCGTGGACGCGGGAGCCGAGGAGCTGCCCAAGCGCATCCAGCCCTCGTGCACCGACTCGGTGCCCCTGCTCGGCGCGGACGGGTTTTTCGCCATGCGCAACCAACTCGACTCCCTTGCCGCCGAGTACGGCCTGCACCCGCACCGCATCCGCCACGTGCTCGACCGCTACGGCTCGATGATCCGTGACGTGCTCGATCCCGGACTGGCTGATCGCTCGTTGCTCGCCACGGTGCCCGCGGCGGCCGACTACCTGATGGCCGAGATCGGTTACGCGGTCACGCACGAGGGCGCGTTGCATCTGGAGGACGTGCTCACCCGCCGGACCCGGATCTCGATCGAGTACCCGCACCGCGGCGTCGCCTGCGCCGAAGTGGTCGCCGCGACGATGACCCGGATCCTCGGCTGGGACGAGTCCACGCGGGCGCGTGAGGTGCAGGCCTACGTCGCGCGGGTCGAGGCCGAGCGGGCCTCTCAGGCGCGACTGGACGACGCGGCGGCCGACGAGGTGCGCACCGCGGCGCCGCAGGTTCGTCGCTTCCTCGATGCCGGGCGCTCGCCTGCCGACCGCTGACGGCCGATCGCTCGCCTGCCGACCGCTGACGGCCAACCGCTGGCGGCCGACCGTGACGCGGATTCCTCCGGTAAGCCGGGTCAGTCCTGGGGTTCGAGGCAGGTCCGCACCTCGGCGACCAGCTCGCGCCAGTCGTCCCTGTCGATGGTGGTGCCGCTCAGCATCGAGGTGTCGACGTCGAGGTTGCAGAACGCGACGAGTTCGTCCACCAGTTCCGCGGCCCGGGTGGACGGCTTGCGCAAGTCGTAGCTCGCGTCCAGGCCGGGCGCGAACGCGTTGTCGTCCTCGACCTCGGCCAGTTCGGACCACCATTCCAGCTTGCGCAGCTCGTGTTCCTCGGCGGTGCGGCAGAAGCGGGCCAGACCGGCCGTGTCGGCGAACACGGCGACGGTGTCTTCGGTGCCGATGAACGCAGCCACCGTGTCGCCGTTCTCGGCGTCGGGAGACACGTGGCCGCGGACGGTGAGGTAGCGGCCGTCGTCGAGGACGATCTCGATCGGCTCGGCGCCCACCCGGTCCCAGATCGTCTCGGTGTTCAGGTCGCTGCCGGAGAAGTCGCCCTGCCAGGACAGCCACGAGTCGACCCGGGCGATCGCGCGCTCCCAGGTCTCGGCGATGGTGTCGCCGAGCTCGTTCCACCGCTTGCGGCCCTCCTTGCCCTGATAGCTGAGGGAGTCGTCCACGAGTCCCTCGTAGGCCGGGGTGTTCTCGACGAGTCGGCGCAGCGCCCCGTCGTCGCAGCAGTCCGCGATCTTGGCGACCATGTCGACGACGTTGGCCAACGCGGACACGTGCACCGGGTCGGGCTCTCCGGAGGCCCATTCGTAGACCTGGTCCAGGTCGTAGCCGTCCTCGCTGCCGGGCCGTAGCTGGTCGGGCGTGAGCTTCTGGATACGTCCCCACGCGGGATGATCGGCCAGGTCGTTGTCCGCCCCAGAAGCGACGAAGCGCGCGAGTTCGCGGGTGCCCGGGTACAGCAAGATCTTGGCGCCGTCGCCGAGAAAACCCTGCCACTGCTCGCCGTCGTCGTCCTCCCACGGGGGGGCCCAGAGGGTGAGCCCGATGCGGCCGTTCACCGTCAGGGTGATGGGGATGATGGCGGCGTCCAGCGAGCTCGTCATGGCTGCGAACCTACCCAACGCCGGCTCGCCGCCGGCGGGGGTGTTGCCAGGCGGTAGCGGGGTTGGCCGCGGGGTTGGCCGGGGGTGCACGTCCGGCTGCGGACGGGAGCGTGGTGTTGCGGGGGTGTTGAGGGCTGCCCGCAGTCATGCGGGCGGCCGGGTGGCTATCGTGTTTGGCGGCTGAATCGCTCCTGCCAGGAACGCCGCTTCGACTGTGCCGACCGCGCAGGCGTTGTCCACAACCCGAGAGACGGCGGCGCCGTTCGCTGGGTAGGCCGACGGGTCGAGGACTGCCGATTCGCGCGCCGCCCGCATCCGTGCGGGCAGTCCTCAATGCCTGCGATCCGTTCCCTGTCCGGGCCGGTGGCGGGGCGTTGCAAATCAAGCGTCGGCGGGGGTTGTCCACAGCCGGAGACGGGCCTGCCGGGCGGTGGCAGGCGTTGTCCACAGCCGGAGACGGGCCTGCCCCGACGCCGCCGTCCGCTGGGCAGGCTGACGAGCATGAACGCGGGACGGTTGCTACGGGCGGTGCGCCGCGCGCGGGTCCTGAGCCAGCGCGAGCTGGCCAGGTACGCGGGGGTTCCGCCTTCCACGATCGACCGGATCGAGTGCGGGCGCACCGAACCGCGGCTGAGCACGTTCGTCGCGATCCTGCGCTCGGTGGATTTCGACCTCACGCTGGTCGACCAGTGGGGCCGCGCACTGGACCTCGACGACGAGCACGACAAGCTGCGTGATCGCGCATTTCGGCGGTTCCCGAGCCATCTGCCAGCCCATCCGGTCGGCGCACCGTACCGAGGGGTGTGGTGGGGCTGGGGCCGAATCGCCTGGCAGCCGAGCGACAAGACGGTCCCGACGCACACCTACTGGTTGCGGACGAAACCGCCGCCGGGAGGATTCGCCGATCCCTGGTACAACGACGCGACCTGAGCGGTCATGGTGGCGACCGGCGGATCGCTGCTGCACTGTCTGCGCCTGCTGGCCGAACACGGCGCATCGGATCTCACCGTCGTGTGCGCACTGGCCGAGGCGGAAGCGCCGGCCCGGCTCGAGGCGAGCGGCCTCACGGTGCGCGTGTTCACCGCGAGCGTCGACGAGCGACTCGACGAGAACGCCGGCACCGTGCCCGGTCTCGGTGGCGCTGGAATCCGTCATCGAAACGTTGCGATTCGTTGGCAACGAATCGCCGCTCCGGCGCGTCTACTTGGAGAGGGAGGCCTGATGACGGGCGCGGGGGACGTACGGTGCTTGCTTCGGCGCGCACTCCGTTCGGCCGCGGTGCTCGGACTCGCGGCGGCGGTACTCACGGCGTGCGCGAATGCCTCGCACCCCGCAACCCACCACTCAGTGGCTGGGCGGCTGGGCGCATCGCCGCTCGCAGCGGCCACCACGACACTCGAGACCTTCGCGCCCTACGACGCGCACGGCGTCCTGGTGGCGCGGACCGAGGGCCGCAGCACGGGATCGTGCTTCACGACGTCGATCACCGTTCCGCTTCCGGGCGTCTACCGCTGCATGGCCGCCAACCAGATCCTCGATCCGTGTTTCGCCCCGCCGGGCGCAGCCACCACTCCGCACACCGTGGCGTGCTTCGACAACCCGTGGACGCCGGGACGCGTCGTCGTGGTTCCGGCGCTGCCGGCGGCCGCGCCGGTGTCCCGGGCCGGCAACCCGTGGGCACTCGAGCTCGCCGGCGGGGTGCGGTGCATCGCTTCGACGGGCACCGTGCCCAGCGTCGACGGCGTCGCGCTCACCTACAGCTGCGGGGCCGGGAGGGCGGCTGGCAGGTTGAGCGGCGCGAGCCCGGCGGCCACCGTGGCCTACGGTCCGGAGACCGCCGGGCCGCTGCGCACGGTCGCGGTCCGTAGCGAATGGCGCGGACGTACCTAGTCCGCAGCGAGTGACGCGGACGTACCTAGCGCCCAGGCAAGGTCAGGATCCGAGCACGTCGGCGAGCTGTGCGCGCAGCCGTTCGAGCTGCGCATCGGCGAGCTGCGCGGGCTGTCCGGCGGCACCGACGACCTCGAGATAGGCCTTGAGCTTCGGTTCGGTCCCCGACGGCCGGATGACGATGCGCCCACCCGGCCACGTCCAGCGCAGCACGTCCGCGTCCGGCCGCAGGTCGGTGACCGTGACCGGCTCGCCAAGCAGCTCTGTCGGCGGCCGGGCACGCAGCCGAGACATGCTGCGATCGAGATCCGCCGGGTCGGCGACGCGTATCGAGAGCTGACCGGTCGCGTGGCGCCCGTACTCGGCAGCGAGCTCGTCGAGTCGCTGCGGCAGCGACGAGCCCTGCTGCTTGAGCTGCGCCGCGAGCTCGGCGACGAGCAGTGCGGCACTGATGCCGTCCTTGTCGCGCACCAGCCCTGGCGCGACCGCGTAACCCAGCGCCTCCTCGTAGCCGTAGGCGAGGTCCGGCGCCGCGCGCGAGATCCACTTGAATCCCGTCAGCGTCTCTGCGTACCCCGCTCCGTGGCGCTCGGCCATGACGCGCAGCATCGACGAGGAGACGATCGTCGTCGCGTACGTATCGCGGATTCCCCTACGCAGCAGGGCATCGGCGAGCAGCACTCCCACGTCGTCACCGGAAAGCAACCGCCACCTGCCGGAGCAGGCAACCGCGACGGCACAGCGGTCGGCGTCCGGATCGTTCGCAAGCACCAGATCGGCGTCCTGGTCGCGGGCCAGCGCGAGTGCGAGGTCGAGGACGCCGGGCTCCTCCGGGTTCGGGAAGGCGACGGTCGGGAAGTCCGGGTCGGGATCGGCTTGCTGGGCCACGGTGATCAGCGGTGCGAAGCCGGCGGCTGCGAAGACCTTGACGGCGAGCTCGGTGCCGACCCCGTGCAGGGCGGTGTGCACGACCCGCAGGTCGCGGGGGCCGTCGTCCGCGAGGCCCGCGACGGCCGCGACGTAACTGTCGATCACCGCCTCGTCTATGACGAGAAACCCTTGGTAATCAAGGGGAACCTCGCGAGTCGAGCCGACGGCGCGGATCGCGGCCGCGATCTCGGCGTCGGCAGGCGGGGCGATCTGCGCGCCGTCCGCGGCGTACACCTTGTAGCCGTTGTCCTGCCGCGGGTTGTGCGAGGCGGTCACCATGACGCCCGCTGCGGCCTGCAGGTGCTGCACCGCGAAGGCCAGCAGTGGAGTCGGGAGCGGACGCGGCATCAGCCTCGACTCGAATCCCGCCGCAGCGAAGATCGCGGCGGATTCCCTTGCGAATTCAGCGGATTCGTGGCGTCCGTCGTAGCCGACCACGATGCGTTCGCCGCTCGCGGCGCGCTGGCGCAGCCACGCGGTGAGTCCCGCGGCAGCGCGCCGGACGACGGCGCGGTTCATGCCGTTGGGACCGGCGCGCAGCTGCCCGCGCAGGCCGGCCGTCCCGAAGGTGAGCGGCCCGCGGAACCGCTCGGCCAGCGCGGCGTCAGCGCCGGCGGCGAGCAGCTCTCGCAGTTCGCTGGCCGCGGCCGAGTCGACGTCGTCGTCGATCCAGGCCCGCACGCGGCCGCGCAGCTCCTCATCGGGCACGGGCGGCCACCTCGTCGATGCCGAACCCGGGGTCGGTGAACCCGCCGCCGACGTAGCCGTCCGAGGGGTGGGCGGTGTCGTCGGGCAGCGACTGCGAGTAGGCCTCGGCGTCCTCTCGCGGGCGGTAGCCGAGCGCGTACCCCTCGTCCAGGCTCCAGCTGCGGCGGCTGTCCGCCGAGACACCCCACACGATCGAGTAGGTCACCGCGGGCGAACGTAGGCACGCATCGACCAAGCGGGCGCAGTCCGCGGGGGACAGCCAGGTCGACAGGGACCGGCGATCGGGCGGTGTCTCGGCGAACGTCCCGATGCGCAGGCACGCGACCTGGATGCCGTAACGGTCGTGGTAGTAGCGCCCGAGCGCCTCGCCGAAGACCTTGCTCACTCCGTACAGCGTGTCCGGACGCGCCGGTGTGTCGGCCGGCAGCTGAGCGCACACCGGGGTGAAGCCGACCGCGTGGTTGGACGAGGCGTAGACGATCCGCCGCACGCCGTGGCGCCGGGCCGCCTCGAAGACCTGCAGCGTGCCCTCGATGTTCGCCTCGCGGATCACCGGCCACGGTGCCTCGGTGGGCTGTCCCGCCAGGTGCACCAGTGCTGTCACCCCGGGCATCGCCGCGTCGAGGTCGGCCGGCGAGCACACGTCCCCGGCAACCAGGCCCGGCCCGGCGTCGCGGGGGAACGCCCGATCGAAGGCACGGACGTCCCACCCGTGGCCGGGCAGGCGCTCGCGCAGCGCCGAGCCGATCGTGCCGGCGGCTCCGGTCAGCAGTACCGTCATGCGCCCGCCTGCGCCAGCCGCGGAATCAGTGCGGCCAGCAGCGCGCCCATCCGCTGTGCCGCTGCCCGTCCCGCGGCCAACACCTCCTCGTGGTCGAGAGGTGCCCCGAGCCCTGCCGCGAGGTTCGTGACCAGCGACAGGCCGAGCACCTCGCAACCCGCGGCACGCGCCGCGATCGCCTCCAGGACGGTGGACATGCCGACAAGGTCCGCGCCGAGTCGCCCGGCCATGCGCACCTCCGCCGGCGTCTCGTACTGCGGGCCACCGAACATCGCGTACACCCCCTCGGCGACGGACGCGTCCAGCTCGCGAACCAAGGCGCGCAGCCGCGCGGAGTAGAGGTCGCTGAGGTCGACGAAGTGCGGGCCGAGCAGCGGGGTGCGCCAGCTCAGGTTGAGGTGGTCGCTGATCAGGACGGGATCGCCGACAGCCAGGCCGGGGCGCAACGCACCGCACGCATTGGTCAGCACCACGGTGTGGCAGCCGGCCGCCGCCGCGACCCGCACCCCGTGCACGATCGCCTCGACGCCGTGCCCCTCGTACAGGTGGGTGCGGCCCAGAAACGTCAACAGGCGCGTTCCCGCCACGTCCAGCGACCGGATCCGCCCGGCATGGCCCTCGACGCCGGGCGCCGGGAAGCCGGGCAGCTCGCCCGTCGCCAGCTCCGCGACCGTCGTGCCCAGATCGGCGACCGCCGGTAGCCAGCCCGAGCCCAGCACCAGCGCCACGTCGTGGTGAGGCACCCCGGTGCGGGCGGCGAGTTCCGCAGCGGCCAGCACGGGATCGGTCATCGTCCGTCGAGCCTAGTGCGCGGGCCGGCGGAGGTTACCGAGGCGACTAGCCGAGTTCGGCGTCCCGCTGGCACGGCATGCACAGCGACACCTGCGGCAGCACCTCCAGCCGTTCGACGGCCAGCTTGGCGCCGCACTGCCGGCAACTGCCGTAGCTGCCGTCGGCCATCCGGTCGAGGGCTTGCCGGACGTCGCGCAGTGCCGCGCGGGCCCCGGCCAGCAGCGAGCGGCCGATCTCGTCGTCGACGGCGCTGAGCCGTCCGCGCCGGTCGCTGCGGCGCAGTTGCTCGATCTGGTCGAGCCGGAAACGACGCTGCTGCTCGAGCATCGTGCGCAGCACGTCGAGCTGGTCGCTGGTCATTGCCGGTGCCCCGCGGGCAACCGGCGTGGCGGAAGGGTTCATCGCGAACTCCTTGCGAGTGGTCGGACAGGACGCTCAGGTACGAGCGTCTACCGGCGGCCCTCGCGTGCGTGCTGTGTCGACGATGCCTGCGCTGCGGATCGTGGAGGTATCCGCTGTGGCGTCCGTGACCGCGCCGGCGGGTTGGTCTGTGGGTGAGGCGGCGTCCAGCTGCGGCTGGTCGAGGCGCTGTAGCGCCGCATGCTGGGCGGACGGCGCGACGGTGACGATCTTGACGGCGTGCGCCCGCGAAGGTGCGGCGTCCGCGCCGGAAACAGCCGAACCCGCGACCGCCAGGGCACACAGCACCCCGGCGAACGCTGCAACGAGGCGAACGTACCGCCCCGCGATTCCGGCCCGGACCTGCATATGCGGACAACGCTGTCGAACCGGGTCGCGTTCCACGGCGAGAGATCGAGCACCTCGACGGGCGGCCGGCGAGCCTCGCGCCATACGCTCAAGGGCATGCCCGCCGATCCCGAGCCCGCTGAAGTGCTCGAGCTGGCGGCCGAGTTCCCCGCGTCCACCCGCGACGAGTGGCGGGCGCTGGCAGCCGCCGTCGTGCGCCGTTCGGGCACGCAGGCAGATCCCGAGGACGCGTTGGCGTCCACGACCTACGACGGCATCCGCATCGCTGCGCTCTACACCGCGGCGGACGCTCCCGGCGGCTCGCCGGGCGTGCCCGGCCGGCCCACGTTCGTCCGCGGCGCAGTCGCCGCGGACGCCGCGGACGCTGCGGCGGTTGGGTGGGAGGTGCGGCAGCAGCACGCCGATCCCGATGCGGCCCGGACGAACCGTGCCGTGCTGGCCGACCTGGGCGGCGGGGTGACGTCGCTGTGGCTGGTGCTCGGCGCCGCCGGGCTGCCGGTGTCCGAGCTGGCGGCGGCGCTGGACAGTGTTCGCCTGGACGCTGTGCCGGTCGCGCTGGACGCCGGCGGGCAGGCGCGCGCGGCGGCCGAGACGCTGCTCGCGCTCGCCGAGCAGCAGGGCGCCCAGCTCACCGGATCCCTCGGCGCCGACCCGATCGGGAACCGCGCCCGCACCGGCGCCGAAGCCGACCTGGACCTGCTGGGCGTCCTCGCCGAGCGAGGTAGCGCGTTCCCCGGCCTGCGCGTCGCGACCGTCGACGCCACGGTCTATCACGATGCGGGCGCGAGCGACGCGACCGAGCTGGCGGTCGCCGCGTCCGTCGGCGTGGCCTACCTGCGCGCCCTCACCGCGGCGGGCCTGAGCGTCGACGCGGCGCTGGAGGTCCTCGAGTTCCGCTATGCCGTGACGGCCGAGCAGTTCGGCTCGATCGCGAAGCTGCGCGCCGCGCGCCGGATCTGGGACCGGGTCGCGCAGCTGTGTGATGCGTCCGCCGGGCGCACTGGGCAGCGCCAGCACGCGGTCACGTCACGGGTGATGCTGACCCGCCGTGACCCGTGGGTGAACCTGCTGCGTACGACGATCGCCTGCTTCGCCGCGGCGATCGGCGGCGCGGAGGCGATCACGGTCGTCCCGTTCGACGCGGCGATCGGGATTCCGGACGACTTCGCGCGCCGTATCGCCCGCAACACCCAGGCGATCCTGCACGACGAGTCGAGCCTGGCCCGGGTGCTCGACGCCGCCGGCGGCTCGTGGTACGTCGAGTCGCTCACCGACGCGCTTGCCGCGAAGGCGTGGGAGCAGTTCACCGCGATCGAACGGTGCGGCGGGGCGCTGGCCGCGCTGGAGGACGGCACGATCTCCGGGCTGATCGCTTCCGCCCGCGATGCGCGCGCGCAGGCCATAGCGCACCGCCGCGCGCCGATCACCGGCGTCAGCGAGTACGCGTTGCTCGCCGAGGCGGCGGTGACCCGTCCCGAGGCGCCCGAGCCGGGGAACGACGGTCCGCTCCCGGCGCGTCGCTACGCCGCCGGGTACGAGGCATTGCGGGATCGCAGTGACGCCGACGGTCAGCGGCCGAGGATCTTCCTCGCCGCGCTCGGTCCCGTCGCCGCGCACAGCGCCCGGGCCGGATTCGCCGCGAACCTGTTCGCCGCCGGCGGCATCGAGGCCGTCGTCGGAACCGGCGACGTCGAGCAGCTCGCGGCGGCCTTCACGGCCAGCGGCGCTTCGGTGGCGTGCCTGTGCTCCTCCGACGAGCACTACGCCGATTGCGGGGAGCGTGTGGCCCGCGCGCTGCGCGGAGCCGGGGCGACGCGGCTCCTGCTGGCGGGCACTGCCGAGGTGCCCGGCGTCGCCGGGCACGTGTTCGCGGGCTGCGACGCGCTGGGGGTCCTGCGCTCGACGCTGGACGCGATCGGTGTGCCGGCATGATCCCGGACTTCGGCGAGGCCGCGCTCGGCGTCCCCGAGGCGTCGACGGACGCGGCGCCCCTCTCGCCGGCCTGGGAGACGCCCGAGGGTATCGAGGTGCGGCGGTTCTACACCGCCGCCGATCTGGGCGACATCGACTTCCTCGACACCTATCCCGGGATCGCGCCGTACCTGCGCGGGCCGTACCCGACGATGTACGTCACCCAGCCGTGGACGATCCGTCAGTACGCGGGCTTCTCCACCGCCGCCGAGTCGAACGCGTTCTACCGTCACAACCTGGCGATGGGGCAGAAGGGCCTGTCGATCGCGTTCGACCTGCCCACCCACCGTGGCTACGACAGCGACAACCCGCGGGTGACCGGCGACGTCGGCATGGCCGGGGTCGCGATCGACTCCATCTATGACATGCGCCAGCTCTTCGACGGGATACCGCTGGATCGCATGAGCGTCAGCATGACCATGAACGGCGCCGTGCTGCCCGTCCTGGCGCTCTACGTCGTCGCGGCCGAGGAACAGGGCGTCAAGCCCGAACAACTCACGGGGACGATCCAGAACGACATCCTCAAGGAGTTCATGGTCCGCAACACCTACATCTACCCCCCGCAGCCCTCGATGCGGATCATCAGCGACATATTCCAGTTCACCTCGCAGCACATGCCGAAGTTCAACTCGATCTCGATCTCCGGCTACCACATCCAGGAGGCCGGGGCGACGGCCGATCTCGAGCTCGCCTACACGCTGGCCGACGGTGTCGAGTACATCCGTGCGGGCCTGGCCGCGGGCATGGAGGTCGACCAGTTTGCGCCGCGCCTGTCGTTCTTCTGGGCCATCGGGATGAACTTCTTCATGGAGGTCGCGAAGCTGCGGGCGGGGCGGTTGTTGTGGGCGAAGCTCGTAGCTCAATTCGCGCCGAAGAGCGACAAGTCGTTGTCGCTGCGGACGCACGCGCAAACCTCCGGCTGGTCGCTGGCTGCGCAGGACGTGTTCAACAACGTCATTCGCACCTGCGTCGAGGCGATGGCGGCCACGCAGGGGCACACGCAGTCGCTGCACACCAACGCATTGGACGAGGCGCTGGCGTTGCCGAGCGACTTCTCGGCCCGCATCGCGCGAAACACGCAGCTCGTGCTGCAGCAGGAGTCGGGCACGACGCGAGTCATCGACCCCTGGGGTGGTTCGGCCTACGTCGAGAAGCTGACCTACGACCTCGCGCGGCGGGCCTGGGCGCATATTCAGGAGGTCGAGCAGGCCGGCGGCATGGCGAAGGCCATCGACGCCGGCTTGCCGAAGTTGCGCATCGAGGAGGCGGCGGCGCGGACGCAGGCGCGGATCGATTCCGGACGCCAACCCGTGATCGGGGTCAACAAGTACCGCCTCGCCGAAGAGGACCCGCTCGACGTACTCAAGATCAACAACGCCGATGTCCGGCGAGAACAGGCCGAGAAGCTGGAGCGGTTGCGCGAGGACCGGGATTCGGCCGAGGTCGAGGCCAAGCTGGACGCGTTGACGCAGGCGGCCGGGAGCGACGGCACCGCATCCGGCAGGGATTCCAGCGGCAACCTCTTGACCCTGGCGATCGACGCCGCGCGCGCAAAGGCGACGGTCGGGGAGATCAGCGACGCGCTGGAGAAGGTCTACGGTCGGCATTCGGCGACGATCCGGACGATCTCCGGCGTCTACCGCGAGGAGGCCGGAGCGGGAGTGGACGTCATCGAGCGGGCCCGTGCGGCCACCGACGAGTTCGACGAGGCGCAGGGCCGCCGGCCGCGCATCCTGATGGCGAAGATGGGCCAGGACGGCCACGACCGCGGGCAGAAGGTGCTCGCCACCGCGTTCGCCGACCTCGGCTTCGACGTCGACGTGGGCCCGCTGTTCCAGACGCCGGCCGAGGTCGCGCGCCAGGCCGTCGAGGCCGACGTCCACATCGTGGGCGTGAACTCGCTCGCGGCGGGCCATCTGACGCTGGTGCCCGAACTGCGCGACGAGCTGGCAAGGGAGGGCCGAGACGACATCATGATCGTCGTCGGCGGCGTCATCCCGCCGCAGGACTTCGCCGCGCTGTACGAGGCCGGCGCGGTGGCGATCTTCCCACCCGGCACGGTCATCGCCGAGTCAGCGATCGAGATGCTGGCCAAGCTGACCGATGCCCTCGCCGCGAGCTGACGGGCGATGGCCTGATGACCGGTGCGGCGGCCGCGGCACCCGGGGCGGTGGACGAGCTTGCCGGCGGGGTCCGGGACGGCCGGCGCGCGGCGATCGCCAAAGCGATCACGCTCGTCGAGTCGCGCCGGGCCGACCACCGCGAGCAGGCGCAGCGGCTGCTCGCGGCCCTGCTGCCCGACACCGGCGGTGCCGAGCGCATCGGCATCAGCGGCGTGCCCGGCGTCGGCAAGTCGACGTTCATCGACCAGCTCGGCGTGAACCTGATCGCGGACGGCCATCGGGTGGCGGTGCTCGCTGTCGATCCGTCTTCCGGGCGCACCGGCGGCTCGATCCTCGGCGACAAGACCCGGATGGTGCGGCTGTCGTCGGACGCGAATGCGTTCGTCCGACCGTCGCCGAGCGCCGGCACGCTGGGCGGCGTCGCCAAGGCCACCCGCGAGACGATGCTGGTGATGGAGGCGGCCGGCTATGACATCGTGCTCGTCGAAACCGTCGGGGTAGGGCAGTCCGAGTACGTGGTCGCCGGCATGGTCGACACGTTCCTGTACCTCACCCTCGCCCGTACCGGCGACCAACTGCAGGGCATGAAGCGGGGCATCCTCGAACTCGCCGATGTCATCGCCGTCAACAAGGCCGACGACCAGCACGAAACGGAAGCGGAGAAGGCCGGGCGTGAACTGAGCGCTGCGCTGCGCTTCCTGCGCGGTGCCGACGACGACTGGCAGACGCCGGTGGTCACGTGCAGCGGGCTGCACAACCTGAATCTCGACCACGTTTGGAAGCACGTGCGCCGGCACCGCGAATGGCTCGACGAACACGGCGGCCTGCAGCGTAAGCGCCGCGATCAGATGGTCGAGTGGACGCAGGCGATGGTGCGGGACCGGCTGCTCGCCCGGCTGGGCGCACCCGGCGTCCGTGACGCGGTGCAGGCCGCCGAAAGCGCCGTGCGAGCCGACCGGCTGACGCCGGACCAAGCCGCGACCCAGATTCTGGCCGCGCTCGACGAGCCTGCGCGATCCCCTTCGGGACCGAGCTGACCACTTTCGCCTGCAAATGTGGTCAGCTCGGTCCCAAAGTGGGAGGAGGGACCCCGCGTCGTGCGCTACCGCACTACTTCTGGCGCGGGGGGCCGTACTTGCGAGCGGCCGAGACCCTGACGATGGTGAGCGCCAGGGCGATGCCGGTCAGCATCGAGGTGATGCGTCGCGGAACCTGGTTGACGTTGGGCGTGGTCCGCGCGAAGTTCTTCGTCGGGAGCTGCATCGGTCAACCTCCTAACTCGATGGGGGAATCCCCGCCGGGTTTCGACGGGCGATGCCCTTGGTGCCTTCGACTGTACGACCCGACCGGCTCCGAATCCGGTCGCCGAGGCGCGTTTGTACCGACCGTCACACCGAATTTGTTCTCAGCGTGTACATATCGTGAATTGCCTGTGACATAAGGGTTTCCGGGTCATTTGCGCTTGCTCGGCAGCGCGTGCAGCACGCGTGCCTTAGGCTGATCGGCGGTGTGCCGGGAAGTCTGGTCGGCGGTCTCGTTGTCCTGCCCCGACCCGGAGGTTGCCTCGTGCACGATCTCGTCCCCTACGGCCGGGCAGTGCTGTACGCCGCGCTGGCGGTGCTCGTCGCGGTCAGCTCGAATCGCCTCGCCCAGTGGCTCCGGGTACCCGCGCCGGCCATCTTCCTCGTCGCCGCGGCGGTGGCCGCCAACCTGGTTCCGCGGCTCGGGGATCTTTCGATCGTCACCGATCAGCGCATCGTCACCGTCGCCCTGGTCGTGATCCTGTTCGACGGCGGAATGCATATCGGCTGGAAGCGGATGCGTCCGGCGCTCGGCGGCGTGCTCTGGCTCGGCGTCACCGGCACGCTCGTCACCACCGCCGCCCTCGCCGTCGGGGCGCACCTCGCGTTCGGTTTCGACTGGCGCACCGCGCTGATCATCGGCGCCGCACTCGCGCCGACCGATCCCGCCGTCGTGTTCTCCGTGCTCGGCCGGCGCGAGATCTCCGGACGGTCCGGCACCATGCTCGAGGGTGAGTCGGGCGCCAACGATCCCGTCGGCATCGCCGTCATGATCAGCCTGCTCGGCGCGAGCGGTGCCGGCTGGAGCGCCGTCGGCAGCGGGGTCGGCCACTTCGCACTCCAGCTCGCCGTCGGTGCCGCCGTCGGCGTCCTCGGCGGCGCATTCCTGCTCTACCTGATGCGGCGCGTGCCGCTGCCCAATGCCGCGCTGTACCCGGTGCAAACGATGGGCTTTGCGCTCGCGCTGTTCGGGCTGGCCACGGTGGCCGAAGGATCCGGTTACCTGGCGGTGTTCATCGCCGGCATCGTCGTGGGCGACGAGCGCGCGCCCTACAAGCGAGAGATCGAGAACTTCGCCGGTGCCCTGGCCGGGCTGGCCGAGATCGTGGCTTTCGTCGTGCTCGGTCTGTCCGTCGACCTGCACGACGTCGCCTCGGGCAACCGGTTGTGGATCGGCCTCGGCATCGCCGGGTTCCTGATCGTCGTCGTTCGGCCCGTTCTCGTCGGAGTTCTCCTGCTACCGATCTCGCTCACCCGCGGGGAACGCAGCTTCGTGCTGTTCAGCGGGCTGAAGGGGGCGGTACCGATCCTGCTGGGCACCTACGTCCTGGTCGAGGGAACCGCGCACGCGAAGGAGGTCTACGACATCGTCTTCGTGGTCGTCCTCGTCTCCGTCGTGTTGCAAGGTGGGCTCGTTCCCGCGGCAGCGAAGGTGTTCCGGGTGCCGATGCGCGTCGTGGACCCCGAACCGTGGGCGCTGGGCATGCGCTTCCGCGACGAACCCGAGGGCTTGCACCGTTACGTCGTCAGTGCTGGCTCGCGCGCCGACGGCTGCACCATCGCCGGCCTGGACGTGGGCGAGAACTTCTGGGTCAGCATGGTCAGCCGTGACGGGCGTCTCGTGCAGGTGCGTGGCGACACGGTCCTGCAGACCGGCGACGAGGTGCTGGCCCTCGCCGACGGGGCCGACCCCCCGGACGACGTGTTCGAGCAGCCCTAGCCAAACTCCCGGCGCAGGGTGTGCCGACTACGGTGGGACGGTGCACATCGACTTCCTGCCGTCGGAACGGACGAGCCTGGGCGTCGAGTGGGAGTTGGAGTTGGTCGACCTCGACACCCGTGAGCTCACCGGCGCCTCGGACGCCCTGCTCACCGCAATCTCGCCGGAAGGTGACGGCGAACATCCGAAGGCCAAGCATGAACTCTTGCAGTCCTGCGTCGAGGTCATCACCGGTATCTGTCAGACCGTGGCCGAAGCGCGCGCCGACCTCGCCGGCACGGTCAGTGAGCTGCAGACAATCGCCGCCGGACGCAACGTCGGGCTCATGTGCAGCGGGACGCACCCGATCACCGACTGGTCGACGCAGCGCATCACCGACAACGAGCGGTATCACTCGCTGATCGAGCGTAACCAGTGGATGGCGCGGCAACTGCAGATCTTCGGTGTGCACGTGCACTGCGGGGTTCGCGCCCCTGAGAAGGCGATCCCGATCGTCAACGCGCTGCTGGGTTACCTGCCGCACTTCCTGTCGTTGTCGGCGTCCTCGCCGTACTGGATCGGCTCGGACACCGGCCTCGCGTCCTACCGTTCGAAGATCTTCGAGGCGCTGCCCACGGCGGGTCTTCCCTATCAGCTCTCGGGTTGGGACGCGTTCGAGAAGTACATGGAAATCTTGATGCACTCGCGCGCGATCGAGTCGATCCGCGAGGTCTGGTGGGACATCCGTCCGCACCCGAACTTCGGCACCGTCGAGCTACGCATCTGCGACGGTCTGCCATCGCTGGACGAGATCTCGGCGGTCGCTGCGCTCGCGCAGTGCCTGGTCGAACGCTTCGACCGGCAACTGGACGACGGCTACACCCTTCCCGAGCCGCGGCCGTGGTTGGTGCGGGAAAACAAGTGGCGCGCCGCCCGCTACGGCCTGGACGCCGAGATCGTCGTGGACAACACCGGGCGCGTGCAGCCGGTCGTCGAGTCGATCACCGATCTCGTCGACGACCTGCTCCCGCTGGCTCGCAGGCTGGACTGCACCGCCGAGCTCGAGCTCATCCCGAAACTGATCGAGCGGGGCGCCAGTTATCAGCGGCAGCGCGCCTGCGCCGCGGCGCACGAAGGCAAGCTCGAGCCGGTGGTGGACCTGCTCCTCATCGAGATGAGGGACGGGCTGAATCTGTGAGCGAAGCTTGCGAGCGAACCGTGGGAATGAGCTTGGCCAGCCGACCGGAGCGAAGCGAGGATCGGTTGTGAGCGAAGCTTGCGAGCGAACCATGGGAATGAGCTTGGCCAGCCGACCGGAGCGAAGCGAGGGTCGGTTGTGAGGGCCGCTGAGTCTCTGGACGTCTGGAACGTCGTTGCGCTGCGGCGCGAGCTGCACGCGCACCCCGAGCTTGCGTTCGCCGAGTACCGCACGACCGAGTTGATCGTCGAGCAGCTGCGCGGGCTCGGCCTGGCTCCGGTCGTCCTGCCGCGCGGCACCGGAGTGGTGTGTGACATCGGCTCGGGCGCCCCGGTCGTCGCCTTACGCGCCGACATCGACGCGCTGCCGCTGCCGGACCAGAAGAGCGTCGCCTACCGCTCCACCATCGAGGGCGTGTGCCACGGCTGCGGGCATGATGCGCACACGGCCATCCTGCTCGCCGCTGCGCGCGAGCTGGCGGCCGGCCCGCAGGCTGGCACCGTCCGGCTCGTTTTCCAACCGGCCGAGGAAACCGTGCCCGGCGGCGCGCCGACGGTGGTAGCGACCGGCCTGCTCGCCGACGTCCGGCAGATCTTCGCCCTGCACTGCGATCCGCGGCTCGAGACCGGGCAGATCGGTGTGCGGGTCGGGCCGATCACGGCGGCGTGTGACCAGGTCGAGGTCTCGCTGTCCGGCGCCGGCGGCCACACGGCGCGTCCGCACCTGACGCAGGATGTCGTCTATGCACTGGGGCGAGTGATCACCGATCTGCCGGGCGTGCTGTCGCGCCGCGTCGACCCGCGCGCCGCGCTGTCGATGGTGTGGGGTGCGGCCGACGCCGGCCGCGCCGCCAACGCCATCCCGATGACCGGGCATTTGCGCGGCACGCTGCGCGTGTTCGATCGCGACGCCTGGGATGCCGCCGGTCCGCTCGTCATCGCCCTCGTGGAGGAGATCGTCGCCCCCCTCGCGGTGCACGCGCAGACCACGTACACCCGCGGCGTCCCACCTGTCGTCAACGACGTAGTGGCCGTCGACGTGCAGCGAACGGCCGTGCTCGAGGCGATCGGCCCGGACGCGCTCGTCGACACCGAACAGAGCATGGGCGGCGAGGATTTCGCTTGGTACCTCGACGCGATCCCCGGCGCCCTGTGCCGCCTCGGGGTGCGTTCGCCCGGCGGCAAGGCGTTCGACCTGCACCAGGGCACGTTCGACATCGATGAGGACGCGCTCGAGATCGGCGTGCGGTACACCGTCGCGCTCGCGCATGCGGCGCTGGCGGCGGCGATCGAGGATCGCTCCCGGCTCAGCCCTTGACCTGCTACTCGCCCAGCGAGCGGCACTCCCGCCCGCGCAGTTCGTCGACGTATTCGTCCGGTGCTCCGGCAGCAGCCGCGGCGTCGGCGATGAGCCCGATCATCCGTGCCGAGGGTAGGCCGCCCTCGAAGCCGTCCAGCACGTAGAACGCGGCCAGGACGTCGCCGTCCAGGGTCGAGACCCGCAGCCGGATCTTGTCGTAGAGCCCGGTGTCGGCGCCCTCCCACTGGTCGAGCATGACCATGTCGTGCGGCGAGACCTCGTAGAGCGCGACGAACACCTGGCTACCCGGGTCGGGGCAGATCATGGGCAGCGCACCGTCCCAGCCGAGGTCCTCGCCGCCGAACGTCAGTCGCCAACCGGGCAGCCAGCCGATACCGGCGGCGGGGGAGTGCGGGCAGCGGTCGAGCATCTGCTCGGGATCCATGTTCGAGCCGTAGGCCGCGTAGAGCCCACCGAACGCCGTCCCCACACCCGCCCCCGTTCGGGTCGCAGTCAAGTCCCGCTGGGGAGCGTACCGAGCCGAACCTGCGCGCGGGACAATGTAGTCCGAACGCGGCGCCGACGATCGGGTTCGACGCCCCGAAGGAGGAGCATGACGGGATTGCGCATCGCGGTCGTGGGCGGTGGGCCCGCGGGGTACGAGTCCGCGCTGGTTGCGGCTCAGCTGGGCGCGCAGGTCACCGTCATCGACCGCGATGGCATCGGCGGGTCCTGCGTGCTCACCGACTGCGTCCCCAGCAAGACGTTGATCGCGACGAGCGACCGCGTGACGGCGCTGCGTGACGCGCCCAGGGTGGGCGTGGGCGATCGCGACCCCGAGGTCCGCGTCGACCTCTCGGCGGTGAACGGTCGCATCAAAGCCCTGGCGCAGCAGCAGTCCGACGACATCGCCGAACGGCTGGTGCGCGAGGGCGTCACCGTGCGCGCCGGGCGCGGTCGATTCGCCGCCGAGCAGCCGCCGCGCACCCACCGCATCGATGTCGCGGACGCCGACGGGACCGTCAGCGACACCGTCGAGGCCGACATCGTGCTGCTGGCCACCGGCGGCACGCCGCGCGAACTGCCGACCGCAGTGCCGGACGGTGAGCGCATCCTGTCGTGGCGCGACGTCTACGACCTGACCGACGTCCCCGAGCATCTGATCGTTATCGGCTCGGGGGTCACCGGCGCCGAATTCGCCAGCGGGTACAGCGAGATGGGTGTGCGCGTGACCCTCGTGTCCAGCCGCGATCGTGTGCTGCCCGGTGAGGACGCGGACGCCGCCGACGTCATCGAGCAGGTCTTCACCAGCCGGGGCGGCACGCTCGTCAAGCAGGCGCGGGCGGCGGCCGTGACCCGTACCGACGACGGCGTCTCGGTCACGCTCGTGGACGGACGGACGGTGAGCGGGTCGCACGCGCTCATGTGCCTCGGATCGGTGCCGAACGTCACCGACCTCGGCCTCGAGAACGTCGGGGTGCGCCTCGACGTCAACGGTTACATCGCCGTCGACCGCGTGTCGCGCACCTCCGTCCCGTCGATCTACGCCGCAGGCGACTGCACCGGCGTGTTGCTGCTCGCGTCGGTGGCCGGAATGCAGGGACGCATCGCGATGTGGCACGCGCTCGGCGAAGCCGTCGCGCCGCTGCGGCTCAAGACCGTGGCCGCGAACGTCTTCACGCATCCCGAGATCGCGACGGTCGGCATCGGCTACCAGGCCAGCTCCGCGGGCACCGTGCCGGCGCGGACGGTGACCCTTCCGCTCGCCACCAATGCGCGGGCCAAGATGCAGGGACATCACGATGGTTTCGTGAAGATCTACTGCCGTCCTGCCACCGGTGCGGTCATCGGTGCCGTGATCGTGGCGCCCGACGCGTCCGAACTGATCTTCCCGCTGACGCTCGCGGTCCAGCGTGGGCTGACCGTCACCGACCTCGCGTCCACGATCGGGGTCTACCCGTCGTTGTCCGGGTCGGTGGCCGAGGCGGCGCGCCGGCTCATGCTGCACGACGACCTGGACTGAGGTGTGCATGGCCGAGCGTGCGAGGCCATCATTGAGTGCAGCACCTGGTCAGCGACCGACGAAGGAGCGAGCATGACCAACCACGGTGACTTCTCGCCCGAGGCCCGCGCGGCGGCTGCCCACAAGGCGCATGCGGCCGGTGTCTTCGCCGAGCATGCCGAGGTGATCGTCGCCGCCCTCGTGGACGTTCCGGACGGCCACGTGCTCGTCGCGGTCGTCGACGACGCGCACGATTTCGCCGGGACGCACCACGTGGCGCAGGACGAGATCGTGGCGCGCGTGCCGGAACTCGAAGGAGCGGGCGGGCACGCGATGGTGTTCACGCCCGGCGCCTGCGGCGGCGCCGAGGACGTCCGGCGCCGCACCGAGGAGATGGCGACCCTCGCCCGTCGCCGTGGGGAGATGATCGACCGGATCCTGTCTCGCAAACGCGGTTGAGCCAACCCATGCCGCAGCGTCCATCGACGTGCGCTCGTGCTCTGCCCGCGCCGAGCGCCGCGCTGCGAAAGCATTGACGAACGCAGATGTTCGTGAGAACGTCCATGGATGAGAAGATGGTTGCGTCTCGTCCTGCTTCCGCTCGTTGCGTTTCTGGTCGCCGCACTGTTCGCGGTGCCGGCCGGTGCGCAACCCGTGCAGCCCGCCTTTACCGACGCCGGTGGCATCCATGTGGTCTCGGCGCAGCAGGTGGACGACCGCCTGTGGTCGCTCTCGGTGTCCACGCCGGCGCTCGGCCGCGCGGTGCGCGTCCGCGTGCTGCTACCCACCGGGTATGCCGATAACCCTGAACAGCGCTACCCGGTCCTCTACCTTTTCCACGGCACCAGCGGCGGTCCGGACGACTGGTTGAATCAGGGCGACGCCGCCCAGACCACCGCCGGACGCCCGCTCGTCGTGGTGATGCCCGACGCCGGTTTCGACAACGACGGCGGAAGCTGGTTCACCAACTGGTACGACACGCACACCGCGCTCGGCCCGTCTCAGTGGGAGACCTTCCACATCGATCAGCTGATCCCATGGGTCGACGCGAACATCCGCACCGTCGCCGATCGCTCCGGGCGCGCGATCGCCGGGTTGTCCCAGGGCGGCTTCGGCGCAATGAGTTACGCCGCCCGCCACCCCGACATGTTCGCCGCCGCGGCGTCCTTCTCCGGCGCTCCGGACATCGACCGCGACCCGGTGGTCGTGCCGGTCAGTACCGGCGTCATCGAGGGAACCGCGGCCTACCTGGACGGCGTCGAGCCGGTCGCCATGTTCGGGCCACGGCTGACAAATGAGATCAACTGGTCGGCGCACGACCCGGCGACCTTGTCGACCAACCTGCGCGGCACGTCGCTATTCATGTGGACGGCCACCGGACTGCCTGGGCCGTACGACACCGCGCCGAACCCGACCGCGTCCGCGATCGAGGCGATCACCCACCTGTCGACGGTGCTGTTCCATGAGCACCTGCAACAGGAGGGCATCCCGAGCTACTACGACGACTACGTCCTCGGCACCCACATCTTCCCGTACTGGGCTCGCGACCTACGCGAGTTCGTCGGACCCCTGATGGACGTCTTCGCCCATCCGTCCACGCCGACGACGATCTCCTACCGCTCGACCGACGCAACGTGGCACCAATGGGGCTGGTCGGTCACCGACCAGCGCGCCGTACGCCAGGCGTTCACCGGGATCGCCGACGCGAACGCCGGCGGTTTCACGCTGACCGGCCTCGGCTCAGCCGACGTGACCACCCCGGCGTTCTACCTGCCCGGCAGCGTGCACCAGGTGACGCTGCGCGGCGCGACGGGTGCCACCGTGAGCTTCGCCAGTGCCGATGGCGCCGGGCGGCTGCGGCTGCAGGTGCCCCTCACGTCAGCCCTGACGCTCGGGCCGGGCACGAGCACGGTCACGATCGGCTGAGCCTGACCGGATGATCTCGGTCCGATCCCTCGGAACTCGGGGGATACAACCGAGATCATCGACGGGACGAAACGTGGGCTGGCTACTCCGCGTCCTTGATCTCGCAGATGACCGAGCCGGATGTGACGACCGCGCCGACCTCGGCCTTGAGGCCGCTGATGACGCCGGCCTTGTGCGCGTTGATCGGCTGCTCCATCTTCATCGCCTCGAGCACAACGATGGCCTGACCGGCTTCGACGGTGTCGCCCTCGGCCGCGGCGACCTTCACGATCGTGCCCTGCATGGGCGCGGCGAGCGAGTCGCCTGATGCCGCGGCGCCCGACTTCTTGCCGGCCGACCGCTTCGGCGCGGTCCTGCGTGCACCACTGCCACCACCGCCGCCGAATCCCGCTGGCAGCGAGACCTCGAGACGCTTGCCGCCGACCTCGACCACCACAGTCTCGCGCGGGCCTTCGTCGTCGGCACCGTCGGCAGCACCGCCGAAAGGCTCGATCTTGTTGTCGAACTCCGTCTCGATCCACTGCGTGAAGATCGTGAACGGGTCGGAGGTGAACGCGGAATCGCGCACGACGGCGCGGTGGAACGGCAGCGCCGTCGCCATGCCCTCGACGACGTATTCGTCCAGCGCGCGGCGCGAACGGGCCAGAGCGTCGTCGCGCGTCTCGCCGGTGATGATCAGCTTGGCGAGCAGTGAGTCGAACGCACCGCCGATGACCGACGCACCCGCGATGCCGGAGTCGACCCGCACCCCCGGGCCTGCCGGCTCGACGTACGTGGTCACGGTGCCTGGCGCCGGCAGGAAACCCCGCCCCGGATCCTCGCCGTTGATGCGAAATTCGAAAGCGTGCCCGCGGGGGGTGGGGTCCACGTCGAAGCGCAGCTTCTCTCCCTCGGCGATGCGGAACTGCTCGCGGACGAGGTCGATGCCGCTCGTCTCCTCGGTGACCGGGTGCTCGACCTGCAGGCGGGTGTTGACCTCGAGGAAGCTGATGACGCCGTCCGCGCCGACGAGGTACTCGACGGTCCCGGCGCCGTGGTATTTCGCCTCCCGGCAGATGGCCTTGGCCGACGCGTGGATCGTCGCGCGCTGCTCGTCGGTCAGAAACGGCGCGGGAGCTTCCTCGACGAGCTTCTGGTTACGTCGCTGCAGCGAGCAGTCGCGCGTGCCGACCACGATGACGTTCCCGTGTTCGTCGGCCAGTACCTGGGCTTCGACGTGGCGCGAGCGGTCGAGGTAGCGCTCGACGAAGCACTCGCCGCGGCCGAAGGCCGACACCGCCTCGCGGACCGCACTGTCGTAGAGGTCGGCGACGTCCTTCATCTCGCGGGCGATCTTCAGCCCGCGACCGCCGCCACCGAACGCCGCCTTGATCGCGATCGGCAGCCCGTGCTCCTCGGCGAACGCGACAACCTCGTCCGCGCCGGACACCGGATCCTTCGTGCCCGCGACGAGCGGCGCCCCCGCCCGCTCGGCGATGTGACGCGCCGTGACCTTGTCGCCGAGGTCGCGGATCGACTGTGGCGACGGCCCGATCCAGGTCAGCCCGGCGTCAATGACGGCCTGGGCGAAGTCGGCGTTCTCGGACAGGAAGCCGTATCCGGGATGGACGGCGTCGGCGCCGGACTTCCGGCAAGCTTCGATGAGCTTGTCGATGACAAGGTAGGAATCGCCGGGCGTCGTCCCGCCCAGCGCGAAGGCCTCGTCGGCCATCGTTACGTGCAGCGCGTCCCGATCGGGATCGGCGTAGACCGCGACCGACGTGTAATCGGCGTCCCGGCACGCCCGGATCACCCGGACCGCGATCTCACCTCGGTTGGCGATGAGCACCTTCTGCACGGTCGCGCCTCCTGCGTTCACTCTGCTACCCGCTGGGCAGCGGGAAATGCCGTCGGCCGCAGATTACCGGGCGGCCGACCTGCAGCCGACGACGAGTGACGGCGGTGCTACTTCCAGACGCGCACCCAGTCGATCCGGGTCATCGCCGGCAGCGGGGTACGGAGCGGGTCGAACCCGTTGTAGCCGCCGTTCTCGAGGGTCTGGGTCAAGGCGATGAAGTAGGGCTGATCGAAGGGCGACGTGCCGTAGGGCAGCAGGTTGTTCGTCACGCAGGTATGTCCGTCGTAGAGGATGGTCATCGTGGTGGGCGTCCACTCGACCGTGTACTCGTGGAACGCCGTGACGTCGTCGATCAGGCAGTAGTTGTTGGTGACGTTGTTGACATGCGTCTGCAGGTTGATGGTGCTCGGGTCGTACCAGTAGTGCATGTAGGGCACGGCGCGGTCGTTGTACACGCTGTAGACCTCGGCGATGTCGAGCTCGCCGAACAGGCCGTTGTAGAGCGCGTTCTGCGGCCACAGCCACAGCGCGGAGTGCAGGCCGGCCACGGTCGCCGCCGGGAACTTCGCGCGGATCGCGAACCGTCCGTAGGTCTGCGCGAACCTGTTCGTGCTGGCGACCTCGCCGGCCGTGTACTGAGTACTGAAGGTCGTGTTCTGCGACTGGCAGGTGAACGGAGCGGCCTCTTTGCGAGCGGTCAGGTTCAGCGTCCCGCCGGACACCGAGATGTTGTTCGGGCTGTCCGCGAAGCACGCCGGTCCGGCCGCGCCGGTCGCCGCGGTGGTCAGCGGCACCCAGTTCTTCCCGTCGAGGCTCGAGCCGTCGAACTCGTCGTCGAAGGTGCACGTCCACGGCTGGCCGTCGGCCTTCACGAGTTGTGGTCCGGCGCACGTGGCCGGCCCGCGCGCGGGAAGTGGCGGCGGCTCCCACCACGCCGATGCCTGGGCGGGTAAGCCCGTCGCAATCAGCGCGAGGGTCGAGACAGCGAGGACGACGAGACGACGAGCGGACATCATTTGTCTTGACCTTATTCGTCGGGACGAAGGCATCTCGTGCGCTCGTCGCGTCCCCGCTTGTCCGGACGTTACGGAAACCGAACTTACAGAGACCCAACACGGGTTGGCAAGGGCCCGATCAGGGGGCGAGATCGGCCAGCCGCCGGCGGCACTGCGCGGCCACCTCGGTGACCTCGGTCAGCGTGCCGCACAGATCGGCCTGCCGGCGCTGCAGCTCGGCCGAGATCTCGTCCAGGCGGCCCAGCAGCGCAGTGAGCTGCCGTTGTTCGGATGACCTCGCGCCGTCGTACATGTCGACGATCTCGCGGCACTCGGCAAGTGACATACCAAAGCGGCGACCGCGCAGGATGAGCCGCAGCCGCGCACGATCGCGTGGCTCGTAAACCCGATTGGCGCCATTCCTGCGAGGGGAGATAAGACCCTCGGCCTCATAGTGGCGCAGCGTGCGGGTCGTGACCCCCAGCTCGTCGGCGAGCTCGCCGACCGTCCACCTGCGCTCGGCGCAATGGTCGGGTGTCGCCCTGGCGGTCACGGGGGCTATGATTGCCTTACCTTTACGTTAACGTCAAGGAGAATCACCTCAATGACCTTTGAGTTGTCCGAGGACCACGAGACCTTTCGCAAGGTGGTGCGGGACTTCGCCGAGCGCGAGATCGCGCCGCACATCGCCCGGTGGGACCGCGACCATCATTTCCCGGTGGACGTCGTGCATGCCATGGGCGAGCTGGGATTGTTTGGGGTCAACGTCCCCGAGGAGTTCGGTGGCGGCGCCGGAGACTTCACGACCCTCTGCGTCGCGATCGAGGAACTCGGCCGGGTCGACCAGTCGATCGGCATCACGCTCGAGGCCGGGGTCGGCCTAGGCATCAACCCCATCCTCGCCTTCGGCACCGACGAGCAGAAGCAACGCTGGTTGCCCGATCTCGTCGCGGGTCGCGCATTGGCCGGATTCGGGCTCACCGAGCCCGAGGCGGGCTCGGATGCCGGCGCCACCAAGACGCGCGCGACGCTCGGCGACGGCGAGTGGACGATCAACGGCGCCAAGGCGTTCATCACCAACAGCGGCACCGAGATCACCTCGCTGGTCACGGTGACGGCGCGGACCGGGGGCTCCGCTGGCAGGCACTCCTCGTCCGGCGCCTCGCCCGAGGGTTCGGTGTCAGAGATCTCCTCGATCATCGTCCCGGCCGGCACGCCCGGGTTCACGGTCGAACCGCCATACGACAAACTCGGCTGGCACATCTCGGATACCCACGGCCTCACCTTCGCCGACTGCCGGGTGCCCGAAGCGAATCTCCTCGGTACGCGGGGCGACGGATTCCGCCAGTTCCTCGCGGTGCTCGACGACGGTCGGATCGCGATCTCGGCGCTCGCCGTCGGCCTCGCGCAAGCCTGCCTCGACCAGTCCGTCAAGTACGCCGGCGAGCGGCACACATTCGGCATGCCGATCGGCTCCCGCCAGGCCGTTGCGTTCTCACTCAGCGATCTTGCGGTGTCGGTCGAGGCAGCCCGGCTGCTGACCTACAAAGCAGCGTGGCTGAAGGACGCCGGCCGCCCATCGGCACAACTCAAGCAGGCCGCGGCCATCGCCAAGCTGTACTCGACCGAGGCCGCGGTCACCGCCACCCGCGTCGCCACGCAGGTGTTCGGCGGCAATGGCTTCATGGAGGAGTTCCCGGTCGCACGGTTCTACCGTGACGCGAAGATCCTCGAGATCGGCGAGGGCACGTCGGAGGTGCAGCGGATGTTGATCGCGCGCGGCCTCGGACTCCCCGTGCAGTGAGCTACAGAAAAGCGAACGAACCGGTGACCAGCGATCCTCGCGGGCAGGGTGGTATGACATGAGCGCGAAGGAGATCGCGGCTGCGCGGGCGGCGACGCGTGAGCCGTCAGAGTCCGCCGCGGCGAAGCTCGCCGCACAGAACAAGCTCTACGTGCGCGACCGGCTCGCGCTCCTGTTCGACGAGGGCACCTTCAGCGAGGACGGTCAGCTGGCGAACGCGCTGGCCGGCGGTCTGCCCGCCGACGCCGTCGTCACCGGGCAGGGGCTCGTGGACGGCCGGCCGGCGCTCGTTGTGGCGAACGACCCGAGCGTCAAGGCCGGCTCGTGGGGCGCGCGAACGGTCGAGAAGATCATCCGGATCACGGAGCGGGCCCTCACCGAGGAACTACCGATCTTCTGGCTGATCGATTCCGGCGGTGGCCGGATCACCGATCAGGCGCAGATGTTTCCCGGCCGTCGCGGCGCCGGCCGGGTTTTTCACAATCAGGTCGCGCTGTCGGGCAAGGTGCCGCAGGTCTGCTGCCTGTTCGGGCCGTCGGCCGCAGGAGGCGCGTACATCCCGGCGTTCTGCGATTTCGTGGTGATGGTCGAGGGCAACGCCTCGATGTACCTCGGCTCGCCCCGCATGGCCGAGATGGTCGTGGGGGAGAAGGTGACGCTCGAGGAGATGGGCGGCGCGCGTATGCACGCCACGGTCTCGGGTTGCGGTGACAATCTCGCCGTCAACGACGAGGACGCGATCGAGCAGGCCCGGCTGTTCTTCTCCTACTTGCCCACGTGCTGGCGCGAGCCGGCGCCCGAGCTCGAGGCAGCACCGCCTGCGGCCGAACTGGCCGACGACTGCGTGCCGGTCGAGGAATCCGTGCCGTTCGACATGCACGAGGTCATCGACGGTCTCGTCGACGCCGACTCATTCTTCGAGATCAAGCCACTGTTCGCCGCCGAGGTCGTCGTCGGCCTCGGCCGTATCGACGGCCGCCCGGTCGGAGTCGTCGCGAACAACTCGATGGTCCGAGGTGGCGTGCTGTTCGTCGACTCGGCCGACAAATGCGCCCGGTTCATCTGGCTCTGCGACGCGTTCAACGTGCCACTGCTCTACCTGGCCGACGTCCCCGGTTTCATGGTCGGCAGCGAGGTCGAGCGGCAGGGAATCATCCGCCACGGCGCGAAGATGATCACCGCCGTCTCCGAAGCCACCGTTGCTCAGGTCTCGGTGATCGTCCGCAAGGCCTACGGCGCGGGCCTTTACGCGATGGCCGGACCGGGCTTCATGCCCGACGTCTGCATCGCGCTCCCCACCGCGAAGGTGGCGATCATGGGTCCTGAGGCGGCCATCAACGCCGTGTACGCGAACAAGATTGCCGCGATCGACGAGAAGGACGCGAAGGAGGAGTTCATCGCGGTGAAACGCGCCGAGTTCCAGCAAGACGTAGACATCCTCCGACTGGCAGCCGACCTCGTCCTGGACGTGGTGATCGAGCCGAGCGAGCTCCGCGGCGAATTGAAGCGCAGGTACGCCGTGCTGGTGGGTAAGTCGCGGCACTTCGCCACGAAACGACACGGTGTGCCGCCGGTATGACGGTGCAGGTGCACGGGTCGGCGACCGCCGACGAGCTAGCGGCCGTACTCGCGGTGGTATCGCGGCTGCGTTCGCGCGTACCCGGGCCGAGCCGATATACGCAGTGGCGCGCGACGCGACTCGCGGCCCTGCGTCGGTCCGAGCACAGCGCGCGACGATAGGAGCCGCGCTGAGCCGGGCCACGGTGGTGCAGAATCGAGCGGTGAGCACGCCAGCGGACGATTCGGCCGGACCGCTGCGCGCAGCCAACAAGCCGTTCGACATCTCGCTCATCGCCGCCAACCTCCCCTTCGTGGTCCGGACGTTCTTCGGCCTGGCCGTCGTGGGTATCGGCCTGAACGTGATCGGCGTGCTCGTGGTCTCGTTGCTGGTGGTGGCGATGAACGCGAAGGCCTCCGGTCATCAGCTCACCGTCGTGCTGACCGCGGCCGCGATCCTGACCGCGGCGAGCGTGATCGTCGGGGTCGCCCTCGCCGCCCTCGTCCAACGCAGGACGTTGCGGTGGTTGTTGCGCGGCGAGCAACCGGACGCGGAGGACGCGCGGCGTGCGCTACGCATGCCCCTCGACCTCGGCATCATCACGGCGAGTCTCTGGACGCTCGCCAGCGTGGTCATCGGCGTCGTCTCGGGCGTGGTAGGCCAGGACGCCAAGTCGGTGATCGGTGTCGTCGGCGGCGTCCTCCTTGCCGGCTTCATCTCGGCTGGATTCACCTATCTGGTGATGGGCCGGTTCAACCAGCAGGTCGCGAAGCTCGCTCTGGCCGCCGCGCCGCCCCGCGTCGCACCGCTGTTCGGCGTGCGGTGGCGGCTGATGCTCGCCTGGTTGCTGACGAGCGCGTTGCCGCTGGTCGGGCTGGTGCTGGTGCTGAGCGCACCGCCCGGCAAAACCCACATGGTCGGAGTCAGCATCGTTGTGGCCGTGCTGGCGATCGCCACCGGCGGGTTGTCGACGGCGATCATCGCGCGGGCGATCGGTGCCCCGCTGCGCACCGTCGTCGACGCCCTGCACAAAGTTGGCCAGGGGGACCTCGACATCACGCTGCAGATCGACGACCCGGGCGAGATCGGTCTGGTGCAGAACGGTTTCAACGACATGGTGTCCGGACTGCGCGAGCGTGACCGGGTGACGGATCTCTTCGGTCGGCACGTGGGTTCGGCTGTCGCCGCCGAGGCGATGAGCAGCGGCGTCACGCTCAGTGGTGAGTCGCGCGAGGTCGTGGCCCTGTTCGTCGACATCACCGGTTCGACGCGGCTGACTCGGATCACCGAGCCGGCCGAGTTCGTCGACATGCTCAACCGGTTCTTTGAAGTCGTCGTCGATGAGGTCGAGGGCAATCACGGCCTGCTCAACAAGTTCGAGGGAGACGCCGCGCTGTGCATCTTCGGCGCCCCGGCCCAACTCGACGATCCCGCCACTGCCGCGCTGTGCACCGCCCGGGCCGTGCGCGATCGCGTCATCGCCATGGGCGAACTCGAGATCGGCATCGGCGTCGCGTCCGGGCCGGTCATCGCCGGCCAGATCGGCGCAGCCAGCCGGCTCGAGTACACGATCATCGGCGATGCCGTGAACGAGGCCGCGCGGCTCACCGAGCTGGCCAAGCGGGTCGACGGCAGGATCCTGGCCAGTGCGTCGACCGTCGAGGCGGCGACCGAGGACGAGCGGGCGAACTGGCTGAAGGGACGCTCGCTGCGGCTGCGGGGACGCGAGACCCTGACCCACAGCTATCGCACCGCCACGGCTCCGCACGCCCAGGGACCGATCTCGCTGCCGCGCCGGCTCGGGGAGGTCGCTAAGACGGTGGCCGAGCTACCCCAGCACGTCCGCGACTGAGCCGATCCGCGCCCGCTCCGCGTGCCTGCGGTTCGACGGCCGGACGCGCGTCGTTGACTGGTGACTTGTGTCGTTATGTGGCGACTTGTCAGCGGATGTGTCGCCAGCCAACTTCGAAGATCGCCAGTCAGCCGGCGACGAAACCATCCGATGCGTGCGAGCGCGGGACGGGGTACCCGAGGTCGGTGAGCGCGACGCCGAGCTCGCGCAGCATCGTCCGGACGAGCGGCAGCGATACGCCGACGACGTTGTGCGGGTCACCGTCCATCGACTCGACGAACCAACCGCCCAGCCCGTCGGTGGTGAAGCCGCCGGCGACGACCGCCGGTTCACCGGTGCGGCAGTACACCTCGATCTCGGTGTCCGTCACCTCGGCGAAGCGTACGGCGGTCGATCCGGTGCGCGACACCCGTCGCTCGGCGGCGGTGTCGATCACGCAGTGCCCGGTGTGTAGGACGCCGGTGCGCCCGCGCAGCTGACGCCAGCGCGAGATCGCGGCGTCGACGGTGCCCGGCTTGCCCAGCGCGTCGCCACCGAGCTCGAGCAGTGAATCACACCCGAGCACGAGCGAGTCCGGCACCGACGGCGCAACAGCGCCGGCCTTCAGCTCGGCCAGTCGCAGGACCAGCTCGCGTGCAGAGGGCGCGGTGACAGCGCCCTCGTCGACGCCGCTGACGATCACCTCGGGTTCGAGGCCGGCCGCGCGCAGCGTCGCAAGCCGCGCGGGCGACGACGATGCGAGGACGAACCTCACAGGCCGTACGACTTCGAAATCACCGATTTCATGATCTCGCTGGTGCCGCCGTAGATGCGGGTGACGCGGGCGTCGGCGTACCGCCGCGAAATCGGGTATTCGCTCATGTAGCCGTAGCCACCGTGCAGCTGCAGGCACTTGTCGACCACGCGGCCCTGCAGTTCGGTGGCGAAGTACTTCGCCTTGGACGCGTCGGCCGCGCTCAGCTCGCCGCCGTTCAGGCGGTCGACACACCGGTCGACGAACGCCTGCGCGACGTCGATCTCGGTGGCGATGTCGGCCAGCACGAACTTGGTGTTCTGGAACGACCCGATCGTGGTGCCGAACGCCTTGCGGTCCTTGACGTACTCCAGAGCCTCCTGGAACGCCGCAGTCGCCTCAGCCACGCCGTTCACGGCAATAGAGGTGCGTTCCTGCGGCAGCTTCTCGGTCAGGTAGGCAAAGCCGCCGCCGTCCTCGCCGAGCAGGTTCTCGGCCGGCACCCGGACGTCGGTGAAGGACAACTCGGCGGTGTCCTGGGAGTGCAGGCCCAGCTTGTCGAGATTGCGCCCGCGCTCGAAGCCGGCCATGCCGCGCTCGAGAATCAGCAACGAGATGCCGCCGCGCCGGTCGTCGCTTGCTCCGGTCTTGACCGCGGTGATCACGAGATCGGCGTTGATGCCGTTGGTGATGAACGTTTTCGTGCCGTTGACGACGTAGCTGTCGCCGTCACGCGTGGCTTTGGTACGGATGCCGGCGAGATCCGAACCCGCGCCCGGCTCGGTCATCGCGACCGCCGTGATCAGCCCGCCGGACGCTATGCCCGGCAGCCAGCGCTGCTTTTGCTCCTGCGTGCCGTAGGCCAGGAAGTAGGGCAGGCAGATGTCGTTGTGCAGCGTCAGGCCCAGACCCGTGCCGCCAATGCCGGCGAGCGCGACCTGCTCGGCGAGCGCCTGGTTGAAGCGGAAATCCGCGACCCCGCCACCCCCGTACTGCTCGGGCACGGCCATGCCCAGAAAACCGCTGCGGCCGGCCTCGGCGAAGACCCCGCGCGGGGTGATGCCGTCGCGTTCGTAGTCGAGATACTCCGGGACGATCGACTTGTCGACGAACGCGCGGAACGCCTCGGCGAACGCGAGGTGGTCGTCGTCGAAGTGCTTGCGGTCCATCCCCCGACTGTAGGCCTTCGCCCGGGCCCGGGACCGTCCCGCTAGCGTGATCGTCATGGCTGTCGACGCGACGCCCGACGCCCCCATCGGCGTCATCGGCGGATCTGGTTTCTACTCGCTGCTCGACGATCCGGTCCGCCACGATGTCGAGACGCCCTACGGAGCGCCGAGCGATCCGGTGGCCGTGGGTCGGCTGGCCGAGCGTCCCGTCGCGTTCGTGCCCCGACACGGTGCCGGACACCGTTTCGCCCCCCATCTCGTGCCCTACCGTGCGAATCTCTGGGCCCTGCGTTCGCTGGGTGTCCGGCAGGTGATTTCGCTGTCGGCGGTCGGGTCGCTGACAACGTCCTTGCCCACCGGAACGCTCGTCGTGCCCGATCAGATCGCCGATCGGACGCACGGACGTCCGCATACGTATTTCGACGACGCGGCCGGCGTCGGGCATGCGACCTTCGGCGACCCTTACTGCCCGCGCGGCCGGGCGGCCGCACTCGCCGGCGACGGGCCGGCACACGACGGCGGCACACTCGTGGCGGTCAACGGCCCGCGGTTCTCCTCGCGGGCGGAGTCGCTGGAGTTCCAGTCCCACAGCTGGTCGATCATCGGAATGACGGCGATGCCCGAGGCAGGTCTCGCCCGCGAACTCGCGCTCTGCTACACCACGCTCGCGCTCGTCACCGACCTGGACGCAGGCGTCGAGGCGGGTTCGGGCGTGACCCATCAGCAAGTGCTGGCAGCCTTCGCCGAGAACCTGCCGCGGCTGCGGGACCTGCTCGTCGGGACGCTCGAGCGGCTGCCCAGCGAGCAGGGCGACTGCGCGTGCGGCGACATTTCGGGGTTCCCCACGTCGCATGTTCTGCCATGAGGGTGTTGATCACGGGGGGAGCGGGGTTCGTCGGCGCGCACGTGCTCGCACGGCTCAGCGATCACGACGTCGTCGTGCTCGACTCGTTGCGCCCGGACGTCCACCGCGGACCGCGTCCCGAGATCGACGGCCTGGTCCGCGCGGACGTCCGCGACCCGGTCGCGGTCGACACGGCGTTGCAGGGGGTCGACGTCGTGATCCACCTGGCGGCGAAGGTCGGCCTCGGCATCGACGTCGCGGATATGCCCGACTACGCCGACACGAACGTCCACGGCACGGCGGTGCTGCTCGCGGCGATGGCGCGCGTCGGCGTGCGCCGGCTCGTCCTGGCCAGTTCGATGGTGGTGTATGGCGAGGGGCTCGGTCATTGCGCGACGCACGGCGATATCACGCCCGGACCGCGCGACGAGGCCGAGCTCGCGGCGGGGCACTTCGAGCCGCCGTGCCCGTTCTGCGGCGAGTCGCTGACACCGGCGCTGGTGGATGAGGACGCGCCGGCGGATCCGCGGAACGCCTATGCGGCCAGCAAGCTGGCGCAGGAGCATTTCGCAGCGTCCTGGGCGCGGGTCACCGGCGGCAGCGTGGCCGCGCTGCGCTACCACAACGTCTACGGGCCCGGCCTGCCCATCGACACGCCATACGCCGGGGTCGCGGCGATCTTCCTGTCTGCCCTGCGCCGTGGCGCGGCGCCGAGGGTCAACGAGGACGGTGCGATGCGGCGTGATTTCGTGCATGTCGGCGACGTCGCGGCCGCCACCGTCGCCGCGGCCGAACGGCACCGCGTGGGTGTGCGTGCCTACAACGTCGGCTCCGGTACCCCGCGGACCGTCGGCGAGATGGCGGCGGCGCTGGCCGACGCGCTCGGCGGCCCAGCTCCGGTGATCTCCGGCGACTACCGGCTCGGCGACGTCCGGCACATCACGGCCGACTCGAGCCGGATACGTGCCGAGCTGGATTGGCTGCCGCAGCTCGAGTTCGCCGACGGCATGGCCGAACTCGCCCACCACCCGCGATGATCCCGTCGAATCGTGCGGGAACGTCAGGTCCGCCGAGATCATCAACGTCTAGCGGCAGCTACGCGGAGCTGACCGGCAGCCGGACGCGGAACTGGCAGCCACCCGGACGGTTCTCGACGTCGACCGTGCCGGCGTGCGCCTCGACGATGCCGCGGGTGATCGCCAGCCCGAGCCCGGCGCCGCTCGACGTAGCCGAGTCCGGCGTCCGGGCGGCTTCGCCGCGAAAGCCGATGTCGAAGACGCGGGGCAGATGCTCGGTCGGGATGCCGCCGCATTCATCGCTGACCACCACCTCGGCAAGGCGCGCAGACGTGATGCCGACGCGGACGTCGACGCAGCCCTCCGCGCGGGTGTGCCGGATCGCATTCGCGACGAGATTGGTCAGCGCCCGGTTCAGCTCGGGGCCGTTGCCTTTGACCGCGGTCGTCGCACCGACCGAGCCGGTCAGGCGCACGCCCTGCGCAGCCGCCAGCGGTTCGAGCGCGGCCAGGCAGTCCGATACCAGATCGTCGAGAGCGATGCTCTCCATGTCGCGCGTGACGACGCCGGCCTGGATGCGCGAGAGGTCGAACAGGTCGTCCACCATCTGGTTGAGCCGCTCGACCGACGCGCCGATCTGCTTGTAGTACAGCTCCGGATCGTCGGCGACGCCGTCCTCGAGCGCCTCGCTCATTGCGCGCAGACCGGCGAGCGGCGTGCGCAGGTCGTGGCTGACCCACGAGACGAGCTCGCGACGCGCCGACTCGAGGGCTCGCTCGCGTTCGCGCGTCGCGGTGAGCGCTGCGGCGGTGGTCTGCAGCTCCCGCCGCACCTGCTCGACCTCGGCGGTGAGCCGACGACCATCAGCGGACGGCACGCGGCCCGCACCGAGCTCGGCCACGGCCTGCCGCAGCGAGGCCGCGTCCTTGCCGAGGCGCCGCGACGCCGCCAGCGCGGCGGCGGTCGTGACTGCGCCCGAGAACGCGGTGATCGCGATCATCGTCTTCCAGTCCCACCAAGGCACGAGCATCGAGTGGATAGCACCCCACAGGGCGCCCATCGACGCGGCCGCCCCCACCAGCACCAGCGACACCAGCAGGCCGGTGAGCGAACGGCGACGCAGCGGCATCAGCAGCAGCCACACCGCGACGCCCGCGACCACTGACCAGAGCAGGGCCGCGCCGAGGTTGGACAGGGTGAGATTCATGAGGCGATTCCTTCGGCCGGAGCTTCGAGCCGGTAGCCGATGCCCCAGACCGTCTGGATGAGGGTGGGCTTCGTCGGGTCGACCTCGATCTTCTCGCGCAGCCGGCGCACGTGGACGGTCACGGTCGATTGATCACCGAACGTCCAGCCCCAGACCTCGCGCATGAGTTCCTCCCGCTTGAAGGCCTGGCCAGGATGCGTCATCAGGAACGTCAGCAGATCGAGCTCGCGGACGGTGAGGGACAACTCCGTGCCGTCTCGCGTCGCGCGCCGCGCCGCCGTGTCGACAGTGAGGGCGCCGGCGGTCAGCAGATGGCGGGGCGCCGGCTGCGAAGCCACGGTCATGCGGCGCAGCACCGATTCGACCCGCAGCACGAGTTCCCGCGGCGAGAAGGGTTTGGTGACGTAATCATCGGCCCCGACCTCCAAGCCGGCTATGCGGTCCTCGGGCTCGGACAACGCAGTGAGCATCACGACGGCGAGGTGCGGCCACCGCTGGCGCACCCGGCGGCAGACCTCGAGACCGTCGATCCCCGGCAGCATGAGGTCGAGCACCATCAGGTCGGGAGGGCTCTCGTCGATCGCCGCCAGCGCCGATCGCCCGTCACCGATCTGGCGGACGCTGTGGCCCGCGCGTTCGAGGTAGTTCACCACCACCGACGCGACGGTGGTGTCGTCGTCGACGACCATCACCTGCGCCATGAGCCTCATCGTAGGGGCAGCCTCGCTGCGCTTACGGCGGCGCGGAGGCCCGCGTCACTGCACCGTAAGGGTTCCCGGACCGCTGCGCCGAATAGTCTCGGGCTGGTGAGCGCTGTGGAGGGCCGTCCGGGGGGTCATGTCCTCGACATCGTCCTACCCTGTCTGGACGAGGCGCGGGCGCTGCCGTGGGTGCTCGACCGGATCCCCGTCGGCGCACGGGCTGTGGTCGTCGACAACGGCTCCGCCGACGGCTCGCCCGACATCGCGCGTGACCGCGGCGCCCTGGTCGTCGATTGCCAGCGACGTGGGTATGGCGCGGCCTGTCACGCCGGGCTCGAGGCGGCGACTGCCGAGTACGTCGCGGTCTGCGACTGCGACGCCTCCCTCGATCCGGGCGACGCGATGCGCATGGTCGAGCTGCTGCGAGCCGGTGCCGACCTCGCCGTCGCTCGTCGACGCCCGGTGAGCTTCGCCGCGTGGTCGCCGCACGCCCGGATCGCCAACCTCGAACTCGCGCGGCGGGTCCGCCGGCGCACCGGCCTCGTGCTGCGCGATGTCGGTCCGCTGCGGGTGGCACGTCGGGCGGCGTTGCTCACCCTGCCGATCGCCGACCGCCGCAGTGGCTATCCCGTCGAGACCGTTCTCCGCGCCGTCGAGGCGGGCTGGACGATCGTGGGCGTCGACGTCGCATACACCCCCCGCTCCGGGCGTTCGAAGGTCACCGGGACGATGCGCGGCACACTGCAGGCCGTCCGCGATATGACCGCGGTGCTCGCGCAGTGACGACGCCACTTGCCACCGTCCTCGTCATCGCGAAGGAGCCGCGCCCAGGGCATGCGAAGACCAGGCTCACGCCGCCGCTGACGCCGTACCAGGCCGCCGAGGTCGCCGGTGCCGCGTTGTGGGACACCCTGCGCGCCGCGGCGCGGGTGCCGGCGCGCGAACTACTTCTCGTCTTCGACGGCGATGCGTCGTCCTGGTCGCCGGAGGGTTGGCGCACCGTGGCCCAGACGGCAGGCGGTCTGGACGCCCGGCTGGTGGGTGCGTTCGCGGCCGCCCGGCCCGGGCCGGGCGTACTCGTCGGTATGGATACTCCGCAGGTCCGCTCGGAGCAACTCGCCGTGTTCGACCCCTCCCGCTACGACGCGTGTCTCGGGCTGGCTACCGACGGCGGCTACTGGGCCATCGGCTTCACCGAGCCGCGGATAGCGACGGCGAGCATCACGGGTATCCCGATGTCGACGGCGCACACCGGTGCAGCGCAACTCGAACGTTTGGCGGCACTCGGTTTGCGAGTGCAGCTGCTGGATGAGTTGACCGACGTCGACACCATCGAATCGGCGCGCGACGTCGCCCGGCTCGCCCCCGACAGCGCCTTCGCTGCTGCTCTCGCCGCTGCTGTGCACTGCTGATGGAGATCGGTGCTCTCGCTCCGTACGAGCAGGCGTTGCGGACGGCCGGACCGCTCGGCTTGTGGACCGAAGACGGCCGGGTGCTGTCGCTGGACGTCGCGCGTTGGCTCGGCCCGGCCGACGGTTCGGACGAGACGGTGCTCGAGCGCTGCATCGGACCCGTCCTCGACGTCGGGTGCGGTCCGGGCCGGCTCGTCTCGTCCCTCAACGCGCGCGGAGTCGCCGCGCTCGGGGTCGACATCGCCGAAACGGCCGTCGACCTGACTCGTGGACAGGGCATGCCGGCCCTGCTGCGCAGCGTGTTCGGTGACCTGCCGGGTGAGGGACGTTGGCCGACCGTACTGCTGATCGATGGAAACATCGGCATAGGCGGTGACCCGCTGCGCCTGCTCGATCGGATCGGCGGCCTACTGGCACCCGCGGGGCGCCTGATCGTCGAGTCGCACCCTCACTTCGACGCCGACGACCTGCTCGAGGTGCGGTTCACCGAGGACGGGGTTGCCGTCGGCCCGCCGTTCGACTGGGCCAATGTCGGCCTCGTCGCCCTGGAGCGTTATGCGCGCCGGACCGGTTACACGATCGTCGAGTCCTGGACGTCAGGCGGCCGGTCGTTCGTCGCGCTGACGCGTTGAGGCGTATCCGATTGCGGGCGTCCCAGTAGCGGGCGGCGCGGCCCGGGCACCCGTCGGTGCCCGGAGCGGTCGCGTAGGAGTTGCACGACGTAACCCAGCAGCAGCACGGCCACGAGGATGCCGAGCGCGATCGCCAGGTTCGTTCTGTAGTCCTGCCGCAGGATGGCTTTCTGGTCCGGCAGCGTCCCCTGGCGGTAGATCATCGGCAGCGCGATCACGGTGATCAGTCCCCCGACGATCAGGGTGGGCTGCAAGAAGCGGCGGGCGCGTCGCGGCACGTAGCGCGCGGTCAACCAGCCCAGCCCGGCCACGACCGGCGAGATGATGCCGTCGTGCAGGACGACAGCAGCGATCAGCCAGGCCGCGAGCAGTTCCAGGTCGGGGACCTGGATCTCGGTCAGCAGTCGGAATACGCCGTACAGCCCGAGCACGACACCTACCGCGCCGATGGCGATGCGCTGGCGATTCACGCCCTCACCCCGTTCGGGCCGCCGAAGGCGCCATACGCATGGTTCGCTCCGCAAGCGTCGCTCACTGAATCTCCACCCGGTCGAGCCACTTGGTGTTGAGCACACCCGCGCGGTCCGGCGCGATCAGCCGTAGCGGATAGCCGTGCTGGACGGTCAAGCGGTGGCCGTTGAGATGTGTGGCGAGTAGCGCGTGGTTGATCTGCGGGCCGGCCACGAACGAGATACGGTAGGAACCCTTGGGTTCGAGCGACGTCAGCTTGACCCTGGAGTCCTCGTTGCCACCGACCTTTTTGACGAGGTCGAGCAGTTTGATCCCTTGCCAATGCGCGCCGACGCTCCAGCCCTCGACGCAGGCGATCGGGAAATCGGCTTCCTGGGTCGACATCGCCACGACCTCGTCCAGCCCAATCGTCGTGGTCGTCTTACCGACGACCGTGAGCTTCCACCCAGGGTCCACCGCCAGGGTCGTGACCCTGGCCTGCTCCGCGGTCCGGTTGACCGGAACGCCGAACTCGGTCGAATCCTTGGCCCGGCGCGTGGCGAACAGGCCGATGGGCGCCAGCGGCGTGATGGCCTGCCCGAGGGTCGTCACGACGATCGCCCCCACGCCGGCGCCGGCTGCGATCATCGCCCCCCGGCGGGATACGCCCTCGGGCACCGGCGGTGGGACGTGCGTGTCATTGTTGTTGCTGTAGGCGTTCGGATTGTCCTCCCAGGGCACCTGGGTGAGGACGTCGCCCTGGGCCAGTTTCGTCCGCAGCCCATACTTGATATCGGGCAGCTTCACCGCGATGTGCAGCAGGATCGAGCCGATCACGACGTACCCCAGGAAGCGGTGGACGGGCACGAAGTCCCACGACCACGGGTAATAGTCCAGGACGTTGAAGAAGCCGGTCGTGAGTTCGACCAGCGCCGAGGCCACGAGCACGCCGATCGACAGTCGCTCGACCGCGCTCTTCAGCGACTTCGCCGGCGGCCACGCGAACAGCTTCGGATACACCGACCACAGCTTGACGAGCAGCAACGGGATGAGGGCCGTGCCAGTGATGACGTGGATGCCCTGGGTGAGCCGGTAGCCCCACACCGGCACCGCGGGTTCGGGCAGCCACGACCACGGCTGGTACTGGTAATGGCTCAGCATCCCGGTCACGAAGCATGCGCCGAAGAAGATGCCGACGAGGCGGCCGAGACGCGCCGTGACGGCGGTCGAGCGAAGCGGGCTCGAGAACTTCGGCCAGGCCCGGGGTGGCTTCTCGGGCAGCATCAGTCGGGGCACGCCCACAGTCTCCCGGCCAGAGCGACCGAAATCCCTTACGACACAGAGAAGAGCTGCCCTGACTCGTCGGTCGCGCACCGGCTTCGGCATGCTCACAACGGTGACGAGGACACGGACGGTGGCGGTCGCCCTCGGTGTCACCCTCGCGATCGAGGTCGCGCTGTACGCGGTGTTGATCCAGCACAGCGAGTTCGGGCGACACCCGCCGCACGCGCAATGGCTCGCCGCGACTTCCGCCCCGGTGTGGGTCGTCGCGGTGTTCCTGCTGTCGCGACTGCGGCTGACCCCGCGGCGGGCGGCCGTGCTGGTAGTCGGGGTGAGTGCCGTGCTGCAGCTCGTCGCGCTGACGCACGCGCCGTCCTCGTCCGACGACGACTACCGCTACCTGTGGGACGCGAAGGTGCAGCTGTCGGGCACGGATCCCTACCGGTACCCACCGGCGTCGCCCGAACTGGCCGACCTGCGCGACGCGGCGATCTTCGGGCGTCCCGACCACTGCAGGTACGCCATCCCGGGCGGCTGCACGTCGATCAACCGCCCAACCGTCCGCACGATCTACCCGCCGGTGGCCGAAGGCGCGTTCACCGTGATCCGGGTCGCCTCGTTCGGGGGAATGGGTCACCATCTGCCACTGCAGCTCGCCGCGCTGCTCGGCTCGCTGGCGATCGGGCTGTTACTGCTGCGGCGCGGGCCGCCGTGGCTGGCGGCCGTGTGGGCGTGGTGCCCGGTGACCGTGACCGAGTACGCGAACAACGCGCACATCGACTGGTTGGCGGTGCTGCTGGTCGTCCTCGCGTTCGCGGCGACGCGGACAAGATGGATCGGGGTGCTGGTCGGCGCCGCGGTCGCGGTCAAGCTCTACCCCGCGCTCGTCCTGCCCGCGCTGATGCGGCGCAACTGGCTCGTCGCCGTGGTGGCGGCGGCGTTCGTGGCCGTCACCTACGTCCCGCACGTGCTCGCGGTGGGCTCCGACGTTATCGGCTACCTGCCTGGCTATCTGCACGAGGAGAAGTACGGCAGCGGCGGTCGGCTGCTGCTGCTGGGATCGGTGCTGCCGCAGCCGGCCGACACCGTGGTAGGGGCCGTGCTGTTGGCCGCGATTGCGCTGTGGGCATGGCTCTGGGCACGGCGCGATCGCATCGAGCAGACCGCGACGCTCGTCGTCGGCGTCGCGTTCTGCATCTTTACCCCGAGCTACGGCTGGTACGCCGGCCTGCTGCTCGCTCTGGTCGCGCTGAGCGGAGCGATCGAGTGGGTGCCGATCGTGTTCGCGCCGACTTTTGCCTACCTCATCCACTCCGACCACGACACGCTCATCTACTCGATCGCGTTACTACTCACGATCGTGATGGCTGTCGTCCGTCATCTCGATAGCCTCCGTACATGACCGCCCTCCGCTTCGCTACGGCCGCCGAAGGCCACCCCCGTTGGTTCCGCCTCCGCTTCGCTACGGCCGCCGAAGGCCACTCCCGTTGGTCTCGCGCTCACGGTGTTCGCACATGACGCGAGTCGATCTCACCTACGACGGACCGCTCGCCGTCGTCACCCTCGACGCCCCGCCGCTGAACCTGTTCGATCAGGCGATGGTCACCGCGCTGCGCGGCGCGATCTCGTCGGTGGCGACATCGTCCGACGCGCGCGGGCTGTTGATCCAGGCCCGCGGGCGTGCCGTCTCGGCCGGGGTGGACGTCAACCTGTTCGCCACGCTCGACACGCGCACCGGCGCCGCGCTGTGGCGGGACTGGTTCACGATGATCCACGAGCTCGAATCGATACCGTTCCCGACGGTCTTCGCCGCGCACGCGCTGTGCCTGACCGCCGCGTTCGAGATCTCGCTCGCGTGCGACCTGATCGTGGCCGCGTCGTCGGCGCGGTTCGGGCTGGTCGAGACCGTGGTCGGTCTCACGCCGTCGATGGGTGGGCCGCAGCGGCTGGTCGAGCGCGCCGGGCCGGCCCGGGCGCGGGAGCTCGTCTACACCGGCGAGCTCTACGCCGCGAACACCCTGGAGCGCTGGAACGTAGTGAACCGCGTACTGCCCGACGACGGCTTCGCCGAGGCCGCGCATGCATTTGCGCGGAAACTCGCAAATGGCCCTACGCGCGCGCACGCGGCGACCAAGTCGATCATCCGGATGCAGCTCGCCGGCGGCACCCGCGCTGCGGACGAGGTGACGCCGCTGCTGAGCGGCGCCCTGTTCGGCACCGAGGATCTGCAGAACGCGGTGGCGTCGTTCTTGGCGGACGGCCCGGGCAAAGCGACCTACGCGGGGCGATGATCTCGGTCTGATCCCTCGAATTTCGAGAGATCAGACCGAGATCATGCCGGGGAGGAGCGTAGTCGTCCACATGGTTGTCCACAGTTCTGGCCGGCGCTGTGCGCCAGTCGCCGAGGCGCGCGACACTCGCCGCCATGCTCGACGAGTACCCCATCTTCGACCCCGACGCCCTTCCGCGAGTGATCAGCCGCGCAGACGCGCGGCGACGTGGCATGTCCGATGCGGCGATCGACAACCGAGTGGCGCGCGGCGCCTGGCGACGGCAGCTGCCGCGTACGTATCGCGTCGGACCCACGGTGATGCCGCAGGATCGACTCCTGGCCGCCGTCCTCTATGCGGGCTCCGAGTCCGCACTGTCCGGCGCTGCTGCGCTGGCGGCATGGGGCGTACCCAAAGCGACGGTCCCTGAGCGCGTGCTCGTGCTGGTTCCGATGGCAAGGTTCACCAAGTCCGTCGATTGGGTGCGCGTACGTCGGACCGATAGGGCCTTCGACTCGAACAGTTGGTACACACCCCGGCGGGCGGATGTTGCTCGTGCGACCGCAGATCTCGCACTGGAGACGCGTCGCCTCGATGACGTTCGCTCGCTCGTCGCACGGGTGGTGCAAAGTGGCCGATGCGCGATCGCCGAGCTGGGAGCCGAACTCGACAGTGGCCCGCGACGCGGGAGCAAGCATCTGCGGCAGGCGCTCGAAGAGGTCGGGTGGGGCGCGGCGTCGGCGCCGGAAGCGAAGGCCGCAACAATCCTGCGTCGAGCGGGGCTCACCGGCTTCGTCCAGAATGCGGAGTTGGTTTTGCCTGACCGTTCCCGTCGGGTCGTGGATTTCTACTGGCCTGAGCTGCGCGCGTGCCTGGAGATCGACAGCGTCGAGTGGCACTTCGACAGGCGAGACTGGGCCGGCACCTGGGACCGCCACCTCGCCCTGACGAAGTTCGGGTACAGCGTCATCCACCGACCGCCGTCGGCGTTGGACAGCGAAGCCCGGTTTGTCCGCGATGTACGCGAATGGCTGGTCGGACGCAAAGCCGACCTACGTCGCGGCCTCACGGGATGATCTCGGTGCGATCCCTCGGAAATCGGGGGATACAACCGAGATCATCGACCGGACGGGACCGGACGGGACCGGACGGGACGGGACGGGACGGGACGGGACGAGACGGGTTCAGCGGTAGCTCGAGCGCCACGCGTTCGGGCCCGGCATGAGCTGATGCCGGATCAGCATCGACCGATCGTTCCAGTTCCCGCGTTGCGCACGTGGGTCGTCCGACGAGTCGCTGCCCGAAGCCGCGCTGACAAGCGCAGTCAGGACGGCGAGCTCGTCCGCCGTAGGTGTGCCGCTGATAATCCGCAATGTCGGCCGCGTCGACTCCGTCACAGCGGGATGTTCCCGTGCTTCTTGGGCGGCATCGCCTCGCGCTTGTTGCGCAGCATCCGCAGCGAACGGATGACGTACGCCCGCGTCTCGGACGGTTTGACTACCGCGTCGACGTACCCGCGTTCGGCGGCGACGTAGGGGTTGACCAGGGTGTCCTCGTACTCCTGCACGAGGTCGGCGCGCAGCGTCTCCGGGTCGTCGGACCTCGCGAGCTTCTTGCGGTACAGGATGTTCGTCGCGCCCTGCGCACCCATGACCGCGATCTGCGCCGTCGGCCAGGCGATGTTGATGTCGGCGCCCAGGTGCTTCGAGCCCATCACGTCGTACGCGCCGCCGAAGGCCTTTCGGATGATGACGGTGACCTTCGGGACGGTCGCCTCGCTGTAGGCGTAGATCAACTTGGCGCCGCGGCGGATGATGCCCGCGTGTTCCTGGTCCACACCGGGCAGGAAGCCGGGGACGTCCACCAGGGTCAGGACGGGGATGTTGAACGCATCGCAGGTACGCACGAACCGCGCGGCCTTCTCCGACGCGTCGATGTCCAGGCAGCCGGCGAACTGCATCGGCTGGTTGGCGACGATGCCGACCGGCGCGCCTTCGATGCGTCCGAAGCCGACGATGATATTTCCCGCGAACAGTTCGTGAACCTCGAGGAAGTCGCCGTCGTCGAGCAGGTGCTTGATGATCTCGTGCATGTCGTAGGGCGTGTTCGTCGAGTCGGGGACGAACTGGTCGAGCATCGAGTCGGTCTCGTCGGCGACGTCGACCACCTCGGTGTCGTACACCGGCAGCGGGTCGAGGTTGTTCGACGGCAGGTAGGACAGCAGCGCCTTGACGTAGCCGATCGCGTCGTCCTCGTCAGTTCCGAGGTAGTGCGCGTTGCCGCTCTTCGTGTTGTGAGTGCGGGCACCGCCGAGCTCCTCGAGGGTGACGTCCTCACCGGTGACGGTCTTCACGACGTCCGGGCCGGTGATGAACATCTGTGAGGTCTTGTCCACCATCACGATGAAATCGGTCAGCGCGGGGGAATAGACGTGCCCGCCCGCGGCCGCGCCCATGATCAGCGAGATCTGGGGGATGACGCCGGACGCCCGGACCGTCCGGTGGAAGATCTCGCCATAGAGGCCGAGCGAGACGACGCCTTCCTGGATGCGAGCGCCGCCGCCCTCGTTGACGCCCACGACCGGGCAACCGGTCTTCATCGCGAAATCGAGCACCTTGACGATCTTCTCGCCGTAGACCTGCCCGAGGGCACCGCCGAAGACCGTGACGTCCTGGCTGAACACCGCCACCGGGCGACCGTCGACCGTGCCGCAGCCGGTGATCACACCGTCGCCGAACGGCCGGTTCTTCTCCATGCCGAACGTGGTCGAGCGGTGCCGGGCGAACTCGTCGAACTCCATGAAGGAGCCCTCGTCGAGCAGGGCCAGGACGCGCTCGCGCGCGGTCATCTTGCCCTTGGCGTGCTGCTTCTCGACGGCCCGTTCGGAACCCGCGTGCACGGCCTCGTCGTAGCGCCGCTCGAGGTCGGCCAGCTTGCCGGCGGTGGTGTGCGGATCGGGAAGTGAGTCGTCGTGAGCGACGGCGTCGGCTGCCATGAACAGGGATCCTAATCGTTCCTGTGCGCCGGCCAGTCTTGGCCCGGCTGCGGCGAGACAGGCCGGGAAACCGCCGCACCGGGCCAAGACCTACTGTCATCGGCATGCAGCGCGCGCCACTGGACGTCGGACGCCTGCGCGCCGCCCTGACTGCCCGTTGGACGCAGATCGACGTGGTGGACGAGACCGCGTCGACGAACGCGGAGCTGCTCGCCCGTCCCGACCTCGGGGACCGGGTTGTCCTCGCCGCCGAGCACCAGACGTCCGGTCGAGGACGGTTCGAGCGGGTGTGGACGTCACCGCCGCGGGCCGGCCTGACGTTCTCGGCGACCGTCCGCCCCCAGGCCCCGCTCGCTCGGTGGGGATGGTTGCCGCTGCTGGCCGGCGTCGCGATGGCCGAGGCGGTGCGGGACGAGACCGGTGTCGCAGCTGCGTTGAAATGGCCCAACGATCTGCTGCTGGGCGGTCGTAAGGCAGCGGGGATCCTGGCCCAGACGTTCGGTGCCGAGCTGGTGGTGATCGGCATCGGGCTCAACGTGTCGACCCCCCGCGCGCAGCTGCCGCTGCCCACCGCGACGTCGCTGGCGCTCGAGGGAGCTACCTCGCTCGATCGCACCGCTCTGCTGGTCGCGATCCTGACCCGGTTGGACGTGCGCGCCGCGCAGTGGGCCGAGGTCGGCGGAGATGCCCGGGCGTGCGGGCTGGCCAACGCCTATCGCGATCTCTGCGCCACGATCGGGACTCGGGTGCGGGTGAGTGGTGCGGACGGCAGCGCACTCGAGGGCGACGCCGACGACCTCGACGCCGACGGGCATCTGATCGTGCGGTCCGGTGGTTCGACGCGCACGATCGGTGCGGGTGACGTCGAGCATCTGCGACCGGCCTAGTTGTGGCCTCTGCAGTACTAGCTGCGCCGGGCAGCCGGAAGCGGATAGCCTCGCGGCACAATGCCCCACTGAATTGCTCCGCATCCCCCACCACCCAGCGCAGAGGTGCACGCCGTGGCTTACCCCGAGAAGCTGCTCGCGAACGACGAGCGCGTCGTCGAGCACCTGCACCCACACTGGATCACGCTCGTCCCGGCCACGTTCTGGTTCATCGTCATCTGCGCCGCCGCCGGCGTCGGCATCGCCTACGCGCCCGACAACGGGACGAACCGGACGGTCGTCATCATCGCGATCTTCGTCGTGGGGCTCGTGCTGCTGTGCTGGCTGTCGTTCGCGCCGTGGATCCGCTGGCGCACTACCCATTACGTGTTGACGACCCATCGGGTGCTGATCCGCCGCGGCGTCCTGCGCCACAGCGGGCATGACATCTCGTTGCAGCGCATCAGCGACGTCGGCTTCACCCAATCGCTGTGGGACCGCCTGGTGCGGGCCGGGACGCTCACCATCGAGTCCGCGAGCGAGCACGGGCAGGAGGAACTCAAGAACGTCCCGAGCTCAGATCAGGTCCAGCAGACGATCAACCGGCTGATCGAGCAGGACGGTGAACGGCGCGCGCGCATGGCGTACGGGCAACCGCAGCCGGGTTACCCACCGGCGACCGGCCCGGGATATCCCGGCGGCGACCAGGATCGCTGACCGGCGCTACCTCAGTGCGGACGGCGTGATGCGGATGGGAAAGGGCAGCTCGACCTCGATCGTCTCGTCACCGATCGCGGCGCCGACCTCGACGTACTTGCCGTTGCGCAGGTCGTAGGCGGTGACGGCCGGCCCGTCCGGGTCGACGATCCAATAGGACATCACGCCGGCGTCCTGGTATTTCGAGCGTTTGAGGACCATGTCCTTGCGACGGGTCGATGGCGAGAGGACCTCGACCGCGAGCGCGAGCGGCTCGGTGATGTTCTTCGGCCCGATCCGGTCGCGGGCGGCCACGAGGACGTCCGGCTGCAACGAGGTCCACGGATCGGGACGCCAATCGAGCGGCGCGAAGAAGACCTCGAAGCGATCGGCGGGGCACCCGGCGTCCAGCAGCCGGAAGATCCCGCGGGCAAACCGTTGATGGTCGGGGATCGGGGCCGGGGTCACGAGAAGCAGCCCGTCGAGCAGCTCGTACTGCAGGCCGTCGTCCGGCAATTCATCCAAGTCGTCGACGGTCCAGTCCCGCGACTCACGCGGCATCACCGTCATGGTCTTCATGGTGCTCCCCTCGACGTCCGCTGTCATCGTGCACCGGGGATCGTGTCATCGGACCAGGCCCGATCGGTGGTTGTCCACAGGCCCGAATCTGGTGGTGTCGAGCGCACTGCGGTAGCGGTCAGCCGGAGATGTACTGCTCGAGTTGGCCGCGGTCTTGTTCGAGCTGACGGATCCGGCTCGATACGACGTCGCCGATCGAGACGATCCCGATGAGCTCGTCGTCGTCGATCACGGGCATGTGCCGGATACGCCGCGAGGTCATGGTCTCGGCGATGTCGTCGACGGCATCGCCGCTCGTGCAGCTCACCACCGAGGTGGTCATGATCTCCGCGACGGGCCGGTCCAGGACAGCCGCGCCGTGCTTGGCCACGTGGCGCACGACATCGCGTTCGGACACGATGCCCATGACCCGGCCATCGTCGGCCACGGGCAGGGCACCGACGTTGTGCTCGGCCAGCGCCGCGACGAGCGTCGTGACGGTGTCGGACGGCGCGATCGTGACGACACCGTCACCTCGCGTCTTACGGCGGAGAAGGTCGGAGATATTCATGCATGCCCCTTCGTTCTCACGGAACTTGGTCCCGCTCAGCCTCTCGCACCCGGTGGCTCAGCGCTACCCGTGGCGCCCCGTGCGGACGAATAGAACGCCGACGTGATCCGGCGGGCTAATTGATCTTGAACATCGGGCCGGCGTCGTCCCAGAGAGGTTCGAGGACCCGACGGGGTCAGCGACGCCGGTAGGGCGATGAACTGGGCTGTTCCCTACCTGCTTTAGCGTAGAGCTGCTCGAAATAGCGCTCAGGTGCGTAATCGCTGGTCGCGTAGCGCTGGAGGTAGCCCAGGTACTGTTCGGGGAACGCATCGCGCAGCCAGTCGAGAAAGTGTTCACGCACGCCTGGTCGCAGGTGCAGGGCACCGAGGCCGAGCAGCCGGCCGCCGGCGTTGTCGATCGCCGCGACGACCTCGCGCAGCTGCCGCGGGCTGTCGCTGATGCCAGGCAGGATCGGCGCAACGAGCGCGCCTGTGCGGATGCCGGCGGCGGACAGTCGGGCCATTGCATCGACGCGTCGTCGCGGATTGGGCGCGCCCGGCTCGCTGGCTCGCCACACCCGCTGGTCGAGCGTGCCGAGGGAGAAGTTCACGGAGACGTCGGTTCGGCCGGCCGCGGCCTGCAGGATGTCGATGTCGCGGGTGACGAGCGGGGACTTGGTCAGGATCGAGAACGGGTTGCGGTGCTCGGTCAGGGCCTCGAGTACACCGCGGGTGAGCCGGTACTTCGCCTCGGCCCGCTGGTACGGATCGGTGTTCGTGCCCATCGCGATCGGCTCGCCCGTCCAGCGCGGGTCGGCGAGCTCGGCCCGCAGCTTGTCGACGGCGTTGATCTTGACGACGATCTTGCGGTCGAAGTCCGTGCCGGTGTTCAGGCCGAGATACTCGTGCGTCGGGCGGGCAAAGCAATAGGCACACGCATGAGAGCAGCCGCGGTAGACGTTGATCGTCCAGCTAAACGGTGCGCGCGAGCCGGTCGGAACCTGGTTCAGAATCCGTTTCGACGTGACGTGCAGGAACTCGAGCCCGGACATCCGCCCGGTGCCCAGCTCGGGCACGAGCAGCTCCTCGGCGCCGAACAGCGCGGGCTCGCCGTCGTCGGCGAGCCTCCACCTGAATCCGTCAGCCATGCGGCATGCGCTCCGGGACCGGGCGGAGCGACTGGCGACCTCTGCCAGTCAACATGGAGAGGCGCCAGTCAACGGAAATCTCGCGAACGGGTGTGCAGGCCCAGGTTCAGGCGCTCGAGCCGCTCGGCGAGCACGTTGATGACGCCGTCTTTCGTGTTCTCGAGCATCCCGCGGATCAGTAGGCCGCCGGACTCGCGCGCGACCCGCCGGTGCTTCTGCCACACGACCTCGTCGACGATGACGTTGACCATGCCCGTCTCGTCCTCGAGGTTGAGGAAGGTGACGCCGCGGGCGGTGGCCGGGCGTTGCCGGTGGGTGACGACGCCGCCGATCGTGACGCGGGTTCGGTTCTCGAGCGAGCGCAGCCCGACTGCGGTGACGATGCCGAGCGCGGCGAGTCGCGGACGGATCAGCGCGGTGGGGTACGCCTGGGTCGTGATGCCGGTGGCCCACATGTCGGCGATCAGCTGCTCGGGTTCGGTCATGGTCGGCAAGGCGGGTGCGGTCTCGTCGAACGTCGCGAGGTCGAGCTGACCAGGACGAGCGGTGGCCGCGGCGCCGGCCCCCCACAACGCGTCGCGGCGGGTGCCGCCGAAGCTGTCGAACGCGCCGGCGGTGGCGAGCGCCTCGACCTGATCGGCGCTGAGGCCGACGCGGCGGGAGAGATCGGACATCGAGGTGAACGGGCCGCCGGTATCGCGAGAGGTCACGATCGCCGCGGCGACGTCCTTGCCGATCGCGCGGATTTCGGCCAGACCGAGCCGGACGGCGGGTTGCGGCGCATCCAGGCAATCGCAAGGGGAACCTTGCGACCCCGCGGTGCCACCGTCGCTCGGCTCGAGAGAGGTCGTGGCCAGCGACACCGCGAGCGATGGCGGCCGCACCTCGATGCCGTGCCGCTTGGCGTCGTGCACGAGCGACTGCGACGAGTAGAACCCCATCGGTTGGGCATTGAGCAGGGCTGCGCAAAAGGCCGCGGGGTAGTGCCGCTTCAGCCACGACGACGCGTAGACCAGCAAGGCGAACGAGATCGAGTGCGACTCGGCGAAGCCGAACGCGGCGAAGGCCTTGATGCGCTCGTAGATCTGATCGGCCACCGCGCCGGTGATGCCGTTAGTGGCCATTCCGTCGTAGAGGCGCACGCGCATCGCATCGATCTTGTCCTTGCCGCGCTTCGAGCCCATCGCGCGCCGCAGCTGGTCGGCCTCGGCCGGCGTGAAGTCGGCGACGCTTACCGCGATCTGCATCAGCTGCTCCTGGAACAGCGGGATGCCGTACGTCCGTTCGAGGGCAGACTTCAGTTTCGGGTGTGGGTAGGTGATCGGCTCGTCACCGTTCTTGCGCCGGATGAACGGGTGAACGGAGTCGCCCTGGATCGGTCCGGGACGGATCAGCGCGACCTCGCAGGCCAGGTCGTAGAAGGTGCGCGGCTTGAGCCGCGGCAACGTGGCCATCTGGGCCCGGGACTCGACCTGGAACACCCCGATCGAGTCGGCGGCGCAGAGCATGTCGTACACACACGGCGCCTCCTGCGGGATCGTCGCCAGCTCGTACGTCACCCCGTGGTGCTCGGTGATCAACTCGAAGCAGTACTGGATCGCCGAGAGCATGCCGAGACCGAGCAGGTCGAACTTCACTAGCCCGATGTCGGCGCAGTCGTCCTTGTCCCACTGCAGGACCGTCCGGTTGGGCATGCGGCCCCACTCGACCGGGCACACCTCGATCACCGGACGGTCGCACATGACCATGCCGCCGGAGTGGATGCCGAGATGCCGCGGCGAGTTCTGCAGCTCGGCCGCGAGTTGGACCACCTGCGTAGGGACGTCGACGAGATCGTCCTCGGTGCTGCGATCGCCCGGCTCGGGTGTGGACGTCCAGTAGTAGCCGCGCTCGATCTCCTTGCTCCAGGCGTCCTGCTGGCCCTGGGAGTACCCGAGCGCCTTCGCGATGTCGCGGACCGCGGACTTGGGCCGGTAGGTGATGACGTTGGCGACCTGCGCGGCGTGCTCGCGTCCGTGCAAGGTGTAGACGTACTGGATCGCCTCTTCGCGGCGGTCGGACTCGATGTCGAGGTCGATGTCCGGCGGCTCGCCCCGCTCGGGCGCGAGGAACCGCTCGAACATCAGGTTGTAGTAGACGGCGTCGATCGCGGTGATCTGCAGCGCGTAGCAGACCGCGGAGTTGGCGGCGCTGCCCCGGCCCTGGCACAGGATCCCCTCTGAGCGGCAGAAGCGTGCGATGTCCCAGACGACGAGGAAGTAGCCGGGAAAGTGCAGCTCTTCGATGATCTGCAGCTCGTGCTCGATCATCTCGTGCGCCCGTGCCTCATGCGGCTTGCCCCCGAACCTGAGTTCAGCGCCCGTGTGGGTGAGCCGGCGCAGGTACTGCATCTCGTCCAACCCGTCCGGGCACGGGAACGGCGGCAGGTCAGGGGCGATGAGCTGCAGCGAGAAGCTGATCTCCTTGCCCAGTCTCGCTGCATTGGACACCGCGGACGGCCAGCGGGCGAACCGAGCCGCCATCTCTTCGCCACTGCGCAGATGCTGCCCGGACCACGCCGGCAACCAGCCGTCGAGGTCGTCCAAACTGCTGCGGGCGCGGACGGCGGCCAGCGCCGTGGCCAGCGGTCGGCGCGGTGGCCCGTGGTAGTGCGCGGCGGTGGTGGCGACGAGCGGCAGATGCTGTTCTTCTGCGAGCGCAGCCAGCACCTCGTAGCGCTCATCGGCAAGCGGATCGAGTTCGTAGGTGAGCTCGACAGTGACGTTGTCGCGGCCGAAGTGCTGGACGAGTTCGTCGAGCGCGCGTCTGGCCTCGACTATGCCGCCGTAATCGAGGGCCTGGCGCACCGACCCCTTGCGGCAGCCGGTGAGGACGAGCCAGTGGCCGTCAGCGGCGGCGCCGAGGGCTTCGAGCTCGTCGTAGACCGGGCGCCCCTTGGCGCCGCCGCGCAGGTGGGCCGCACCGATGGCGCGCGACAGCCGGGCGTACCCCTCGGGGTCGCGGGCCAGCGCGAGCAGATGCGTGCCGGGCGGGTCGGGGACGCCGACGCGGGACGCGATCATGCGCTCGGACTGCGTCTGCGCTTGCGGGAGGGCCAACGAGAGTTCGGCCCCGAACGCGGTCGCGAGCCCGTGGGCCGTCGCGGCCTCGGCGAACCGGACGAGACCGTAGACACCGTCGTGGTCGGTGAGCGTCAGCGTCTCGAGCCCCAGCCGGGCCGCCTCTTCAGCGAGCTCCTCGGGTGCGGACGCGCCGTCGAGGAAGCTGAAGCTGGAGTGGGCGTGCAGCTCGGCGAAGGGGACGGGCGCGCTGGGCCGGGACAATGTCGTGGCCTCGTACGCCTCGCGCTTACGTGACCAGGCAGGTGAATCGCCGCCGTCGCCGTGCGTGGGGAAGCCGTGCCTAGTTGGCCGGCCGGACAGCCGGCGTTCGAGTTCCCGCCACGGGATCTGCGGATTCTCCCAGCCCATTCATCCAGATTAGATCTAGCGTTCTAAAAGTGCCAGTGATGTGCAGCCCTGTCTTGTTTCCGCGCCGAGCCGATGGGAAGGACTTGTACGACACGTCCCACTGATACGTCCCCACGGCCGAGGAGTTCCTATGGCAGGCAACATCTACCGCGTGACCGAGATCGTCGGAACCTCACAGGCCGGCGTCGACGACGCGATCAAGGGCGCGGTGAAGCGAGCCGCGCAGACGCTGCGCGACCTGGATTGGTTCGAGGTCACCGAGATCCGCGGGCACATCGAGAACGGCGAGGTCGAGCACGTCCAGGTGGGGCTGAAGGTCGGTTTCAAGCTCGAGGCCTGAGAAGCGAGACCTGGGCGCCCGGGTCGTCGTCAGCGAACACGTCGCCCCAAGCGAGACGACTGGCCCAAGCGAGACGACTGGCGACGAGTCAGGACGACGAGGGGCCCGGACGAGGTGAACTCGACGTGCCCGACTTGGCGTTCGCCCCGACGGCGAGTCGGATCCGTTTGGCCGTGATCGAGCCGGTACCGGGACTCCCCACAACCGCGACGGACTTGCCGACGGAGAAGTCGCTCTTCGAGGCGGGTGCCTTGTCGGTGCCGAACTTGGTGTCGGGGGTGATGCTGACCCGCACGGAATTACCCTGCGATGTCTTCACCGTCCAGGTCGAGCCGGACTCGGCAGCGATGGTGCCAACAGTGGCCTTGCCGCCTGCCTTCTTTCCCTTCTTGCCTTTCTGGCCAGCGCCGCCCGTCACGGGTGAGCCGGAGGCGGTGGACGACGCCGTTCCCAGCGGCGAAGCGATCGAATTGTCGGTACCCGAGGCGATGCCGAATCCGATGCCGATTCCGGCGGCGAGCGCCACGACCGCGATTGCCCCGGTCACCGCCCACTGGCGGCGCGCCGGGGGCGGACCGTGCGGCGGTGTCGGGATCGGGTCGCCGGGTGGAGGCGCCTGCCACAGCGGGGGTGCCTGCCCCTGCGGGGGTGCCTGTCCGGGTGGGGGTTCCTGTCCGGGTGGGGAAGGCGGTCCCCCGGGCGGCGGGTTCGGGTTGCTCATGTCGTCAAGCCTTCCGGGTGATTGCCAGGATCTGTGCAGCGGAATGTCAGGGTTACGTTCGGTTCGACGCCGTCGCTCGGCTGCGACGGTCCAGCACGCGGTCGTGCCGGGGCGGCACGTCGGTAGCGTGCTGGCATGGCTGTCCTGCTCGTCGTCCACCACACCACGTCGCCGGCCCTACAGGAGCTGCTCGATGCCGTCCTGGACGGTACGAGGGCCGACGGCATCGAGAATGTCGACGTCCGGGTGCGCGCTGCCCTGATCGCGTCCCCGGTGGATGTCCTGGAGGCGGACGGCTTCCTGCTCGGGACGCCGGCCAACATCGGCTACCTGTCCGGGGCGCTCAAGCACTTCTTCGACGGCATCTACTACCCGACGATGACCGAGAAGCTCGGCGCGCCGTACGGGCTGTGGGTGCACGGGAACCAGGGGGTCGAGGGTGCCGTCCGGGCGGCCGAGTCGATCACCAAGGCGCTCGGCTGGCAGAAGGTGCACGAGCCGGTGACGACGATGGGCATGCCGGGCAAGGACGCGCGGGAGGCCTGCTTCGAACTCGGCGGCACGGTCGCGGCCTCGCTGATGGCGGCCGCTCAGTCGTAGATTGCGTCCACCTGCCAGCGCGGTGGACCGGTTTCGGACATCGTGCCCGAGACCAGGTAGGCCCGGCCCCGGACGTCCACGAGCTGGCAGCGCACGACCCGCCGGGCAGATTCGGGGCTCCACCAGCGCTCGTCCACCGGCCATGGACCCGCCCACGACGTGACCGCGGTGATGTCCGAGCCCATCCCGAACAGCGCGGGCGGGTCGGCCATCGCGCCGCGCTCGGTGACGATCACCGGGCGTCGCGCGGCGTCGAGCACCTGAGCCGGCCGCGGCGGGTCGAGCAGCACCGACGGCGCGGGTGCGGGCAGCTGCCCCGGCCAGGGTTGTTCGGGGGAGTGCAGCGGAGTCGGCTCGTCGCCCCACGGGACGAGACGGGTGCGCTGGACGGGGTCGCGGCCGCCGTCGAGCACCGGCATCAGCACCGAGCCGTGACCGAGCAAGGTCTGCACGCGGGCAAGTGCACGGGCAGCCCGGTCGTCCTCATCGCCCGTCCCGCCCCAGAGCGCCTGCTGGTGCACGCCGGTGGGCACGACCTCGATCGGGACGAGGGTGAGACGCATAATCCCGCCGGTAGGGCGGCTCGCCCCAGACAGCCAGCCCTCGAGCTGCCAGCGCACCCGGTCGAGGACGTCGAGCACCCCGAGCACGCCGGCGTGCCGCCAGCGGCGGACCGTCTCCTCGCCGTTCTCACTGAGGGCCTGCAGTTCGAGACATGCGCAGGCCAGCCCGTGCGCGGCGAGATCGCCGACGAACTGCTCGGCCACCCCGCGAGCCGAGAACGCCACGGTGTCGACGCGATCGACCGGCGGCTCGAGATCGAGGGTAACGGTGAACTCGACCGGCGGCCGTCGTCCGCTCACCGGACGGTCGTCCTGGGCGCCGGACTGCCGGTGCGCCCATGCACCGTCCGGACCGAACCTGGCCAGGACGTCCCGGGCGGGCAGCGCGGCGAAAGCACCCAGCGTGCGCAGGCCGAGGCGGCGCAGCAGATCGATCAGCGGTGACGCACCGGACGGGTCGAGGGTCTCGATCGGCAGGCCCTCGAGGAACGCCCGCGACTCACCGGGCTCGATCACCAGCCCACGACGGGCGGCCTGCTCCGCGGCGAACGAGCCGTCGGCGATGCCGATCAGCAGGTCGGCACCGTTGGGTCTGTCAACTCTTCGGTGTAACTGATCTTTGTTGGTCTATTTCGTGCCGGCGGACAGGCGTCCGTCGAAGGTGATCTCGAAGGCGTTGAGTGCTGCCTTCCAGCGGTTGGACCAGCGTTTGCG